>JBILEG010000150.1:0-7778 GCA_044352225.1 Pseudomonadales bacterium
CATATGCGGTGCCGTTCGACGATGGCGAGCGCTGCATCCTGTGCGGCAGTATTTGCGGGCTGAAAAATCTCCAGCGGCAAGCCGTGGAAGTGGATGCAGAGCCACAGCATGGAGTTTCAGTGCAAGTAGGGATGCGGCAAGGTGGGCGCCGCCGGGGGCCGGATGCCGGGGAGGATGTTCTGGTCTGTCTGCTGTTCCTGCGTGCCGCCGCTGACGCAGGCAGGCAGCAGTTCGGGCAAGACCCGGCGCGCCAGCAGTTGGGACGGGCGCCTGATCAGGACTTCCTGTCCGGCACGACCGCCACGCTGTTTGAGTATCCGGAGCTTGAGCCCCGCCGGGGCCTGCTCCAGATGGATGCGTAACGCGGCCGGCGAGAGCGCACTGCCGGCGTGGGGCTTGCGGAACAGAAAGACTGGCCCGGCCGCGTTGCGTGCCGCGATCTGCAGTCTTCTCAGGCTGGCGTACATCGCTGCGCTGCTGTCTTGTTCCAGCCAGCCCACAAGGCAGCCGCAACTGCCGGAGCGCAGAATCTGCTCCAGACTCCAGAGGCGTTCGCTACGCCCCTCTGGCCGCAGGACCACGATCTGCGCAAGCTTCAGATCCAGCCCCTGCAGCGCCGGCGCGTAAGGGAGGTGCGGCGGGGCCACGAGGAAGATGCGTCTGCCTCCGCGGGAGATGTGGGCCAAGGTAGGTGCCAGGAGCTGGATCTCGCCTATACCGCAGCGCGCGGAGAGCAGTTCGGTCAGGGCGGCCCGTGGCCAGCCTCCCTGATGGAGTGCGGCATCGAGCGCGGTGTGCCCGCTCGGCAGGCTGTAGGCGGGCTCGTTGGCGGCAGGGGAGCTTCCGGCCTGCCAGATGTCGGGTCGGGCAAGGATGCTCTGCAAGGGATCTGATCTGTCTTTCATACTGTAAATATATACAGCATTGTTGCCCGCTGCCTACCCCTTCCGGAATGTGTTTTGGCGCTGCCTTGCGCCGTGAATGACACCTAGAATGTGCCTCTAACCACGGGAGCAAGCCGATGCGCCAGCAACTGATCACCATGCTCGAGATGCAGGAGCGTATGAACCGCAAGGTTCATCCTGACTGGATCGGACAACGCTTTGCCTGGCACCGGGCCCTGTGGATCGAATGCGGCGAACTGATCGAGCACCATGGCTACAAGTGGTGGAAGAAGCAGGAGCCCGACTGGGAGCACGTCCGGCTCGAGGTCGTGGACATCTGGCACTTCGGGATGAGCATGCGGTTTGACGGCAGCAACACGCCCGAACAGATCGCCGATGAAATGCTCGAGGAGTTGCGGCTCGTTCCCCAAGCAGGGCTTTCTCTGCTCGAGGCTGTGGAGGCGCTGGTGTCGGCTGTGCTGGTGGAGCGCCGTTTCCCGCTCAGCCGCTTCTGGCCCGTGATGGCGGCAGCCGGTCTGGACAACAACAGTCTGTTCACTGCCTATGTTGGCAAGAACGTGCTCAATTTCTTCCGTCAGGACAACGGCTACAAGGACGGCAGTTACCGCAAGCAGTGGGCCGGAAGAGAAGACAACGAGCACCTCTCCGAGCTGATGAAACATCTTGACAACACCGATTCGGCGTTCCCGGCCCGCCTTTACGCAGCGCTCGCCGAGCGCTACCTGCAGTCACAAGGCTCTTGACCTCTACCTGCTGGTTATGCACATGTGGCTGCAGGGTGTGACGAAGCGTGTAAAAACGAAACAATTCCGTCATCTTGGTTCCTGAGTGCTTTAAGTTGTGTTTTTAACCCAATGATTTAATTAACAAATATGTATTTTGTATATTTTGTGATCAATCCGAGCCGGATCCAGCAGGAGTGCGGTTCGGGGCAGCATACTCAGAACTTATCCTCGTACTTATCCACAGATTTTGTGGACAACTCCAAGGGCGGTTTCCATGGCTGAAGCAGAAAGCTGGCTCTCTGGAACGGCACTCGCCCGCCGCCTCAACATCCCCGCCCGCGAGTTGTTCCGGATACTGTCCGAGCACGGCTGGATACAACGCCAGGGCGAGAGCTGGCGCCTCACCGGGAGGGGCGAATTCGAAGGGGGCCGGTACCAGAGCAGCGAGCGCTTCGGAACCTGGATCGTATGGCCGGAGTCTGTGCTGCAACACCGCCTCTTCGCCGCAGATCACGACCACAGCCTGCTCACCTCCGCCATGCTGGGCGATCGCTTCGGGCTTTCCGCGCGCCAGACCTCGCTGCTGCTACACGAACTGGGCTGGATGCGCCGTGCCGTGAAGGGCTGGGAACTCACGCCACGGGGGAAAGCGCTGGGCGGTGTGCAGGAGGAGTATCCCGACTCGGGCGTGCCATTCGTGCGCTGGCCGGCAGCGTTGCAGAGACATCCGGTGTTACTGCAGAACCTGCGCGTGGTGCAGGCCCTGGAACACGTGGGCGAGGCTCACGAAGGAGAGCTCTTCGCCGACCCGGAGGCAGAGCTCCTGGTCGATCTGGGAGGCGCCGTGGCACATCGTGCCCTCGACGGGCACGTCCTCCAGAGCAGGGCGCATCTGATGATCTGCCACTGGCTGTACATGTCTGGCAT
Organism: Pseudomonadales bacterium; assembly: GCA_044352225.1. Classification (GTDB taxonomy): domain Bacteria; phylum Pseudomonadota; class Gammaproteobacteria; order Pseudomonadales; family UBA5518; genus UBA5518. The sequence continues at coordinate 2,558 of JBILEG010000150.1, forward strand.
CGGCCACGCCGCAGGTCGGCGCTTGCCAGTCGAAGGCGAGTACCGGTGCGACTTCTACCTGCCCTCGCTGCAGCTTTACATCGAGTACTGGGGTGACGAGAACGCGCCCGGCCAGCTGAGCGCAAAGCTCGCGAAGCGGGGCGTCTACGAGCGTAGCGGCCTTTCGCTGCTCGAACTGGACGCCGAGGACCTGCCGAAGCTGGACGAAGTCCTTCCTCGCAAACTGCTCAAGTACGGACTGGCGGTTTACTGATTTGCCGATCCGGCAGCAAAGCCGTTCATCGCTTCGGCCAGCAGGAAATCGAGCTCGGTCACCCCGCCGGCGTCGTGCGTGCTCAGTTGCACTTTCACGCGGTTGTAGACGTTGAACCAGTCGGGGTGGTGGTCGAGTTGCTCGGCGCGCAGGGCTGAGCGTGTCATGAAGGCAAAGGCTGCCGAGAAATCCTTGAAGCGGAATTCGCGGAGGAGCTTGCCGTCCTGATGCGACCAGCCGGGGAGGGCGGACAGGCGTGCGTGCACGGTTTCATCGTTCAGTCTTGCAGGTCTGTTCACGACGTCGCTCCGGGGTGTTGTCTCTCAAGCACCACGCCGCATTCCATATGCGGCGTGTACGGGAACTGGTCGAAAAGCGCCGTGTGCCGCAGGCGGTATGCGCTGCCGAGCGCCTCGATGTCCCGGCAGAGTGTGGCCGGGTTGCACGACACGTAGACAATGCGGTTGAAGCCCGCTGCCAGGGCGCGCGTGTCTTCATCCATGCCGGCGCGCGGCGGATCGACCAGCAAGACCTCGGGACGGAAATCCTCCAGATCGAAGCTGCGCAGGCGCCGGAACGGGCGTTCACGCGCCATCGCAGAGGCAGCCTCCGCGCTGGAGAGCCGCGCCACGAAGGTGTTGTGGATGTCGTTTGCGGCCAGATTGTGCTGTGCGGCGGCGATGGCGCCTGCGCCGATCTCGGTAGCCAGCACGCGCCGGAAACATCCCGCCACCGCGACCGTGAAATTGCCGATGCCGCAGTAGAGTTCGAGCAGATCCCGCTCCGGCTCGCCTGCGCAGGCGCGCTGCGCCCATGCCAGCATGGCGCTGTTCACGGTTGCGTTGGGTTGGGTGAAGCTGCCCTCGGGCTGGCGGTACTCAAGGCTGCGTCCGTTCACCGGCAGCCGCTCCGTCACCCAGTCACGCCCGATCACAAGCCGTTGCCCGCGTGAGCGGCCCACGATGGCAGCGTCCAGTCGCGCGGACGCCTCGGTGGCCGCGCTCTGCCACTGCGCGTCGAGCTTCCGGTGATACACGAGCGTGATCAGGCTCTCGCCTGCGAGCGTGTCGAGGAACTCCACCTGCCACAGCCGGTGCCGCAGCACAGGTATCTGCGCGAGTTCCGTCGCAAGCTCCTCCATCAGCGCGTTGATGCGGCGCGACGCCGTGGGAAACTGCGCGAGGCGCATGGGCTCCTGCGAGTCCTTGCCGCCGAACATCAGGTAGTGCGTGGCTTCGTTCTCGTGCCAGATGCGGAATTCGGCGCGTTGGCGGAAGTGGATGGAGGCCGAGGCGTGCACCTCCGGCTCCGGTGCTGCGAAGGGGCGCAGCATCTCCATCAAACGCTCGCGTTTGGCGGCGAGTTGCGCGGCGGCGCCTTCCTCGCTGTAGTCCTGCGGCAGAGGGTTCATTCGGGTGCCTCCGGCAGGGCAGTACGCCCTTGCCACAGCTGCTCTGCCGCTTCGCGTGCGCCGTCCATGTCCCGCACCTCTCCGAGTGCGAGCAGCGCCACGGCCGCGGAACCCAGCACCGCATCGAGGCCGTAGGCGCACGCTGATGTGTCGTTCCAGAGCGCGCGCAACGCTGCGGCGCAAGGGCGTTCAGGTTTGGGGCTGCGTTGGGCCAGGGAGCGTGCGAGTGTCATCCCGCCCGCGCTTCCTGCGCGCAGCAGCGTGATCGCAGTGTCCGCATCCGGGCGGATTTCGCACTCGCCACCTTCGCCGCGAAACACGGCAATGCCATCGTTGCCGAGCGCGAGGGCACTTTCTGCATGCAGCATGGCGTAGGCCGGGTGATGCAGGCTGCGCAGACCGGCGCGTGCGTGCGCCGGGTCCAGGTGCCGCACAAGCGTGTTGACCGGAGAGCGCAGACCGAATTCAGCGCGCAGGTCCATCAGTGACTGCAGCGCGGGGGAAAGCGTTCCCAATGGCAAGTAGCAGAAACCGTGATCGTCGAGTTCGTGCCTCGCCTGCTGCCAGGAGTTGGCCGGGTAGATGCCGAGTTCCCGGAGCGCGTCTGCCACGAAGAGCCGATCCCGCGCGTGCGGCGCACAGCCGTGCATCAGCACGCGAAGACCCGCGCCCGCGAGAAGCAGTGCCGATAGCAGGTACCACGGATGATGCTGGCGTTTGCCGGCATAGCTGGGCCAATCGAGATCCACGCGAAGGTCGGCCTCGGGCGCGTGCAATTGCGCCCGAGCCGCTCGCACCATCCCTGTGATCTCGGAGGGCGTTTCTTCTTTCACGCGTAGCAGCATGAGGAACGCGCCAATCTGCGCCTCGGTGGCTGTGCCGTCCAGGACCATGGCGAAGGCTTCTTCTGCCTCGCTCTCGGTGAGCGAGCGCCGCGCCGTTTTGCCTCGCCCAAGCAGTTTGACGAAACCCGCAAACGCCTGCGGCTCTTGCGCCGTGCGAGCCGCTTTCACAAGCAATGCTCCGGCCTCGGCAGGCCTGCAATGCGAGCGGCGAGTTTTGCCGGGCTGCCGGGGAACAGCGTGAGGAGATACACGCTTCTGCCTTTCTCTTCACCGAGTTCGCGGCGCACCAGACTCACGAAGGCACGCATGGCCGGCGAGTGGCCGTGCTGCAGGAAATACCGCCGAAGTGCTCGCAGGATCTCGATGTGCCGCTGCTCCAGCGTGATCCCTTCCCGGGTGGCAAATGTCTGCGCGACCTGCTCGCTCCATGCCTCCGGATCGAGCAGGAAACCGTCGGAGTCGAGCGGTGGAAGAGTCGGCTCCGGCGACATCGATGACTCAGAACCAGCTCACGCTGCGCGAGTGTTCGCAGGCAAGTGCGACGAAGCCTGCGTAGTTCACGCCGGCGATGCGTGCAGACAGCTGTTTGACGCCTCGTGCTGCGCTGTCCTCATCGAGCGCGCACACGGTTACGCCGGTTGGCAGCGATTCGAGTCTCCGCGCTGCAAGGCTGCCGGCCGCAGCGGCGTGCACGCCTTCACCCAGCAGCAACAGGGTGTCGCCGCCGCGCAGGGCGGCACAGCATTCGTCGAGCAGGGCGACGTTGGCGGGCGAGGTGGAGAAGAGGTGGAGCGTCACGAGCGAATCACGCCGAGAAAACCAGATCGTTGGCGTGGATCAGCGAGGCTACGGCCTTGTGATCGAGCAGTTCGCATCCGGTGACGATCTGGTCTGCACGGATACCGCGTTCTGCAAGCGCTGTGGCGTCCGCGAACAGAGGCTCGATGCCATAGTCCGGAAGCGCTCCCAGCAGCCGCTCCATGCTGTGCGTGCTTTCTCCTGACTGCCCGGCAACCAGGTTCCACACGCCATCACCGCAGAACAGCAGCGTGACGGGCTGATCGAAGGCGCCGAAGGCGAGTGCGATGTCCAGCGCTTCCCGCGCGCGAGTGCCCGCTCCTGCGGAGTTTCGGCAGATCACCAGCACGCGTTTGGCCGTGTGCATCCCCTTGCTCAGCCCCCGAAGGACACGACGCGATCGCAGCCTAGCGCTGCGTCCACGAGCTGCCCTAGCCCCGCGAGTTCGAACCCTGTCCGCAACGTGCTGGAGGAAAGACCGTGCCGTTTTGCTTCACGAGCGTCCATCACGCCCCTGCGAGTCGCTGAACCCACACAGGCAAGCAGCTCAACACCATGTTCCCTGGCGAGCGCTTGCCAGCGCGCGGGAATGTCGGTTGCCCCGGTTGGCGTCACGCGCATCGCGTCGGCGTGCGTTGCGCCATCACCATGGAAAAACACGCGCGCAATGGCGTGCCCCTCGGACAGCACAGTCTCTGCAAATCGCAGGGCCGCCAGGCTGGAGGCCGCTCCCGAGGGGCTGCCGTGCACGAGCAGGGCGAACCGCACGTTCGTGAAGCGCTACTGCCGTTGCCTCAAGCCTGCGCTCAGTCGTCCCCGCCCAGACCGACGAGAGACAGCAGCGTGGTGAACAGGTTGTAGATCATCACGTAGAGCGTAACCGTCGCGGAAATGTAGTTCCGCTCGCCGCCGTGGATGATCTGGCTCGTCTGCCAGAGGATCATCCCCGAGGAGAGGAACAGGAACATGCAGGTGAGAGCGAGCGCCAGCGCCTGGATGTGCAGGAAGGCATTTGCCAGTGCCGCGACGAACGCTACCAGCATGCCGGTAGTGAGAAACCCGGTGGCGAAGCTGAAGTCCTTGCGGGTCACCAGCACATAGGCGGACAGACCCAGAAAGATGGTAGCGGTGCCGCCGAGCGCAGTGAGCACCGGCTCGAAACCCGAGATGCCAACGTAGTGGTTGAGCACGGGACCCAAGCTGAATCCCAGCCACCCCGTCAGCGCGAAGACCCAGCCGATTCCAGCGGCAGACTCCTTGGTCTTCTCGACCATGACGAGCAGCACGATGTAAGGAAGCAGCATCAGCAAGCCCATGTAGGGAACTTTCAGCGCCATCGAGATGCCCGCTGTCACGGCGCTGAACATGAGCGTCATCGATAACAGCAGGTAGGTATTGCGAAGTACGCGCGTGGTGCCGGCATCGAGGCTGGATGCGGCTGCGGTGATCGGGGTGGACATGAGGTGCTCTCCGGTTGAAGTTACGGATGCAGTCTAGTCGCCTGAGACGTGGCCGGGGAAGCGCTCAGCGAAGCGGCAGGCTGCGGCTGCTCTTGAATTCGCGCAGGCTGAAGCTCGACTCCACGTTGCTCACGCCGGGGTAGCGAAGGATATGTTCCATGCAGAGTTCGGAGAAGTGTTCGATGCTCCGCGCCACCACTTTCAGCAGATAGTCGTAGCCACCGCTCATCGCGTGGCATTCGACGATGTGCTCTTCGTCAGCAACTTTTGCCAGGAAGCGTGCGGGATCCGCGTGCTTCTGTTTGTCCAGCGTGACCTGCACGAAGGCTGTCACGTCGAGCCCGATCTTGCGGCGGTCGAGGAGGGCGGCATAACCACCGATCACGCCCGCGTCCTCGAGTCTCTTCACCCGGCGGAAGCAGGGTGATTCCGAGAGGCCTATCTTGCGCGCCAG
>JBILEG010000158.1:0-7403 GCA_044352225.1 Pseudomonadales bacterium
TGGTGCTGCCTTCGGTCACGTCCCGGAGAACAGCGCCATCCCGGTGGGTGTGCGGGCGCGGATGGACGCAGTTGCCGGTGTTGTCAGTTTGCTGGAGCCGGTGGTTTCCTGAGCCGCGCACAGTGGGTTGGGCGGGCGACATATGGCGGCCTTGCGTGATGCGGTGCAATTCGATTGGCCAGAGGGGTCGCGGGCATGGCCCGCTCCTACGGCGCGCGAAACTACGATCGGTCTTGTTGTCATGCGCGCGGCATTGCGTGGTGGCGTGCAATTCGGGCGGGCAGAGGTCGCGGGCATGGCCCGCTCCTACGGCGCGCGAAACTGCGATCGGTCTTGTTGTCATGCGCGCGGCTTTGGGTGGTGGCGTGCAATACGACCGGGCAGAGGTCGCGGGCATGGCCCGCTCCTACGGCGCGCGAAACTGCGCTGCGGTCTTCTGTAGGAGCGCGCCATGCGCGCGACCTCCCTCAGAAGCGGTCGGCGCGGTAGGAGTCCAGAGGAAAGGGTGCGGGGCTTCCCTGTACCAGCGCCAGCACCGCCGCCGCGGTTGCAGGCCCCTGCGTAAGCCCCAGATGCCCGTGGCCGAAGGCGAAGACCACACGGCCATCGGCCACGCTGTCGATTACCGGGATGCCATCGGGAAGGGAAGGGCGGAAGCCCAGCCAGCGGCTCTGGATGCGGGTGTCCAACCCGGGCAGCAGCGTGGCGGCGAAGGGCAGCAGCTTTTCGATACGGCGGTAATCCGGGCCGCGTTCCAGCCCCGCGAACTCCACGCAGGCCGTGACGCGCAGGCCCTCTTCCATGGGGCACATCACGAAGCGCCGTCGCCCGTACAGCACCGGCCGCCTCAGGTTCCGTGCGGGCGAGGGCAGCATCACGTGGTAACCCCGCTCCGTGTCCAGCGGCACCTTGTAACCCACCTGCGCCGCCAGCGTGCGGGACCACGCCCCTGCAGCCAGCACCACCTTCTGCGCGTGCACTTCGCCCGACGAAGTCTGCAGGACACAGCCACTATCAGTGAGCCGTACGCTCCGAACCTCCTCTTTCCGGAACTCTGCCCCGTGCGCGATGGCGGCCTCCGCAAGGGCGCGCACCACACGCCCCGGGTTGTCGACGAAAAGCGATCCGGGTTGCAGCATCCCGTGGGTAAGCGAGGGACCAAGCGCGGGCTCGAGGTCGTGCAGGGCGGCAGCGTCCAGCACCTCGAAGGGGAAGCCGTTGTCCTGCATCAGCTGGCGCTCGGTCGCGGCAGAGAGGAAGTCCTGCTCGCGGTCGTAGACCTTCAGCCAGCCCACCTCGTGCAGATGATCCGAGACGCCCGCCATCGCTGCGGCATGACGCCAGGCCGTCACAGCCGTGTGGTTGATCGCAGCCGTATCCGCGGCGTTCTTCGCCATCTGGCGCGCATTGGCGTTCATCAGGAAGCGCGCAAACCACGGCAGCATGCGCGGCAGGTACCGCCAGTCGATCAGGAGCGGGCCTTGCGGATCCGCGAGCATCTTGAGCGCCGACCACAGCACGCCGGGCGAAGCAAAGGGCTGGATCGCACCGATGTGAATGCCGCCGGCGTTGCCGTAAGAGGTGCCACCGCAGGGGCCGCGCGGGTCCAGCAAGGTCACGCGGTGGCCGGCCGCGACCAGCGCGAGCGCGGAGCTTGCGCCCACGGCGCCCGCACCGATCACGACGACCTTGGCTTCCCCGGCGTTTGCTGCTCCGTTCACAGCAGCCTCGGCAAGAACACCACGGCCGTGCCACCCACGTATCCCGCGAGGGCAAGCGTGCCGATCCGCCGCGCGTACCAGAAGAAGTTGATGCGTTCCATGCCCATCGCTGCCACGCCCGCGGCCGAGCCGATGATGAGGCAACTGCCGCCGGTGCCCGCGGCGAAGGCCAGGTAGGTCCACACGAGGTCATCCGGCGGGTGCGTGCCGAGGTCATACATGCCCATCACGGCGGCAACCAGTGGCACGTTGTCGACCACCGCCGAGAGCAAGCCGATCAGGAACACGATCACATGGATCTCGCTGAACACGGTTCCCAGCCAGTCGGCGGCAAGGCGCAGCAGCCCCGTGGCTTCCAGCGCGCTCACCGCCATCAGGATCCCCAGGAAAAAGAGCACGCTCGGCGTGTCGATGCGGCGCAGCACTTTCAGTACGTGCATGCCCGAATCGAGTGCGGCATCACGGTCATCGTGGAGGATCTCCGAGATCACCCACACTACACCGAGGCTGAAAAGCATCCCCATGAAGGGCGGCAGATGCGTCAGCGTCTTGAATACGGGTACGAACAGAAGCCCGGCAATGCCGGCCGCGAACATGATGTTCCGGTGCGCGACGCTGACCTCGAAGGCTCTGCTTTCGCCGCCGGCATCCGGTGACACCACCTGACGTCCGCGCAGTTGCACCGACAGGATCAGCAAGGGCACGAGGATGCAGACGATACTCGGCAGGAACATCGACTTCATGATCCCGAACGTCGTGACCTGGCCGCCGATCCAGAGCATGGTGGTGGTGACATCGCCGATCGGTGACCACGCACCGCCCGCGTTCGCCGCGATCACGATGATGCCGGCGACGAAGATGCGGTCGTCGTGATCCCGCAGCAGTTTGGGATGAGCGAGACCATCACGATGGTGGTGGTGAGGTTGTCGAGCGCGGCAGACAGAAAAAACGTCACCGTACCGATGATCCACAACAGGCTCACCATGCTCTTCGCGCGGATGCGATCGGTGATCAGCGAGAAGCCGCCGTAGGTGTCGATCATCTCGACGATGGTCATGGCGCCCAGCAGAAAGAACAGGATGCTCGCGATCTCGCCGAAGCGCTCGAGCAACTGCTGCTCCCCGACCCAGATGCGCGCGAGCGCCGTCGGATCTTCTCCCGCATGCGCAGCGAGGAATTCCGGGGGCAGGAGGTCGACGTTCAGCAGTGCCGGTGCGCCAATCGTGTAGACAGTCCAGCACAGAACGCCGGTGAGAAGGGCCGCAGCCACCTTGTCGATGCCAGTCTTGTGTTCGAGGATGATGAAGGCGTAGCCGACGACAAAGATCAGTGCGACGAGGCCGAGGGCCAGTGGCATGAAGGCTCTCCGGGGAGGTGTATCTCGGGCAATGCTGCCGATCGCGATGGCGCGCTGCGGCGGGCAGGGCGAATATACGGGTCCGCCGCGTCAGTGGCCACCCGTAGTCAGCCGATCGAGGATCCGCCATGGACGATGCAGTCGCGACCGTCAGCATTCTTCCCGACACGCAGGGCGCGCAGGTCATCCCCATCGAGCCTGCCAAGCTCATTTCGGGTACCCCGAACCAGTCTTTCAACACCCAGTTCAGCAACTACCGCGGAAACTTCCACTGTGGCGTGTGGGTCTCCGAACCCGGCACCTGGCGGGTGCACTACACGGAAGACGAGTTCTGCATGATGCTGGAAGGCGAGGCGGTTCTGACGGATGCGGCGGGTGTGTCGCGCCGGTACGCAGCTGGCGATGCCTTCGTCGTGCCGGCCGGCTTCAGCGGCAGTTGGCAGAGCATCGGGAACGTACGCAAGTACTACGCGATCTACGAAGACCCCTGATCGCCGCATCAGGGGCCGCGCCTCGCGGTCATTCGCGTTTGCCGCTCCCTCCGGCGGGGACTATGCTTCCCGGGATAATCCGTCTACCTGAGAGGGCCTCATGGCAGTTCATGCCTATCGAGCACCGCGAAGCATTTCCGAAGCCGTGAGCCTGCTCGCCAACGAGTCCGGCGCTTTCGCGCTGAGTGGTGGCACAGACCTTCTGGTGCAGCAGCGATCGGGCGCCCGCAGCCCCGGCGCGTTCATCGATCTCAAGCGCATTCCCGGCTTGCTCGGCATCGAGGCGCAGCCCGATGGCTGGCGTATCGGCGCCGCCACGCCCTGCATCGAGATTGCCGAACACGCAGGTTTGGGGCGGGATTTTCCAGGCCTTGTCGAGGCGGCCGGGCTGATCGGCTCGAAGCAGGTGCAGGGCCGTGCCAGCCTCGGGGGCAATCTCTGCAACGGATCGCCCGCAGCCGATTCGGTTCCCGCGCTGGTGGCCAACCGCGCCACGCTACTCGTCGAGGGGCCGCAGGGCGAGCGCCGGATCGCGGCTGAATGCCTGACGCTTGGGCCGGGCAAGACGGTACTTGGCAGCGGCGAGTTCGTGAGCGCCATCCTGATCCCGCGGCCGCAAGGGCGTCAGGCCGATGCCTACCTGCGCTTCATTCCCCGCACCGAGATGGACATCGCGGTGGTGGGCGCTGCTGCCTCGGTGCAACGCGATGCGGATGGCCGCTGTGTGTCCGCGCGCATCGCGCTGGGCGCGGTGGCACCCACGGTGCTCACGGTGCCCGAGGCGGATGCCGCCCTCATCGGGTCTGATCTGGGCGCCGAGGCCATTGCCGCCTGCGTGGCCCATGCCCAGGCGGCCTGCAAGCCCATCACCGACCGGCGCGGCACCGCGGATTTCCGCCGTCACGTCGCCGGCGTGCTGCTGCGCCGAGTCATTGATATCGCTGCGCGGCGCGCGGCGGAAGGAGTCTGAGTCATGGCCCTGCACGTTCGTTCCACCATCAACGGTCAGGCCGTCGAATTCCTGTGCGAGCCCGATGCCAGCGCCCTCGAGGTGCTGCGAGATACGCTCGGTCTCACGGGCAGCAAGGAAGGCTGCAACTCGGGTGATTGCGGCTCTTGCTCGGTGTTGCTGGACGGCACGCTCGTCTGCTCCTGCCTCGTGCTGGGGGCGGAATTGGAGGGCCGACAACTCGTGACGGTGGAGGGCGTCGCTACCGGCAGCGAACTCCACCCCGTGCAGCAGAAACTCCTCGAGCACAACGCGCTGCAGTGCGGCATCTGCATTCCGGGCATCGTGGTGGCCGCCAAGGCATTGCTCGACCAGAATCCCGATCCCGACGAAACCACCGTGCGCTTTGCGCTGGCGGGCAACCTCTGCCGCTGCACGGGCTACGACAAGATCATCCGCGCGGTGCTCGATGCCGCCGCGACGATGCGCGAGAGCGCAGGAGGACGCGCATGAACACCGCCGCCCACATCCCCGTCGTAGGCTCCCGCCCCCCGCGCCCGGATGGCGCAGACAAGGTCACCGGCCGCGCGCGCTATGGCGCGGATCTCTCGCTGCCCGGCATGGTGTGGGGCGCGGTGCTTCGCTCGCCGCACGCCCACGCCAACATCCTCAGCATCGATACGAGCGCCGCGCGTGCCATGCCCGGCGTGCTTGCGGTCATCACTTCGGCGGATCTGGCGGCGTCTTTCTCTGACGACGTGGCCTCGGGTGAGTCCCACATCGACATGCAGGACATGTCGCGCAATGTCCTCGCCCGGGAGAAGGTGCTCTACCACGGCCACGCCGTGGCGGCCGTCGCGGCCACCAGTCAGCGGCTGGCACGCGAGGCACTGAACGCCATTCGCGTCGACTACGCCACGCTGCCTGCGGTACTCGACATCGATGCGGCGCTTGCACCGGACGCGCCCGTGCTGCACGCGGGCATGTTCACCCGCGGCCTGCCGGAAGTGCCCGCCGCGCCCTCCAACCTCGCCTCGCGTCTGGTGATGCAGAAAGGCGATGTGGAGCTGGGCTTCGCGGAATCCGAGATCGTGATGGAGCGTACCTACACCTGCGCTTCCGCACACCAGGGCTACATAGAGCCGCACGCTTGCCTCGCCTCTGCCGGTGCGGATGGCCAGATCGATCTGTGGTGCTGCACGCAGGGACATTTCGCGGTGCGCTCCTACACGGCGGCGTTGCTGGGGCTGGATCCCGCGTCCATCCGTGTCACGGCGAGCGAGATCGGCGGTGGCTTCGGCGGCAAGACGACGGTGTACCTCGAGCCGCTCGCGGTGGCGCTGTCGCAGCGCTGCGGCCGCCCGGTGAAGATGCAGATGAGCCGCGAGGAGGTCTTCCGCGCGACGGGCCCGGGTTCTGCCACACGCATCACGGTGAAGGTAGGCGCGCGCCGCGACGGTACATTGATCGCGATGGATGCGCTGATGGAGTACGAGGCGGGCGCCTTCAAGGGCTCACCGGCTGGTGCTGGCGCCATGACCATCTTCACGGCCTATGCAGCCCCGCACCAGCGCGCCGTGGCGCTCGACATCGTCCTCAACAAGCCCAAGGTCGCGGCCTATCGCGCACCGGGTGCGCCGCAGGCGGCACATGCCACCGAATGCCTGCTGAACGAACTCGCCGCCGAACTCGGTATCGATCCCCTGGAACTGCGCTGCCGCAACGCCACCACCAACGGTACGCCCACGGTCTATGGCGCTACGCTGCGCGACATCGGCTTGCAGGAATGCCTCGATGCGGCACGCGCGCACCCGCACTGGTCCGCACCGCTTGCGCCGCATCAGGGTCGCGGTCTGGCGGTGGGCTTCTGGTTCAATCACGGCGCGCAGTCGAGTGCCACGGTGCACCTGGTGGAGGGCGGCAAGATCCTGCTGCAGGAAGGCACCCCGGATATTGGTGGATCACGCGCCTCCATGGCGCTGATGGCTGCGGACACGCTGGGCATTCCCTACACCGACATCCACCCGATGGTCGCCGATACCGCGAGCGTGGGGTACAACGACATGACCGGCGGCAGCCGCGTCACTTATGCCACGGGCTTTGCTGTGGTGGAGGCCTGCCGGGAGCTGATTGCGGCTCTGCAATCACGCGCAGCCACCGTGTGGGGTGTGCCGTTCGAGCAGGTCGCATGGCACGACGGCTGCGCCTTCGACACGCAAGACAGCACGCGCTCGCTCGGCCTCGCTGCGCTTGCCGGCTTGTCGGGTCGCATGGACGGACCCCTCTCCGGCACGGGCGCGGTCAATCTGAAGAGCGCGGCACCGAGTTTCGCGGTGAACATCGCTGACGTCGAGGTCGATCCCGAGACGGGTGCCTCTAAAGTGCTGCGCTTTACCGCCATCCAGGACGCCGGGCGCGCCATTCACCCGGACTTCGTCGAGGGGCAGCTGCAGGGCGGCGCGGCGCAGGGCATCGGCTGGGCGCTGAACGAGGAGTATCGCTTCGATGCCAACGGCGTGATGGAGAATCCGGGCTTCCTCGATTACCGCATGCCCGTTGCCTCCGACCTGCCGATGATCGACACGGTGATCGTCGAAGTGCCCTGGCCCGATCACCCCTTCGGTGTGCGTGGCGTCGGAGAGACCCCGATCTGCGCGCCGATGGCAGCCGTTGCCTCTGCGTTGAATGCCGCTGCCGGCACGACCATTCGCGATCTGCCGCTGTCGCCGCCGCGGGTGCTCGCCGCGATCCTGGCGAAGGGCTGACCGTGGCTCGCCTCGTCCTCCTGCCGGCGCAGCGCACCCATACCGGGGGCGTGGGCGAGGTCGAGGTCGAGGCGGCCGACGTGCGCGCTGCTGTAGCGGCGCTGCTCGCGCGCTTTCCGG
>JBILEG010000151.1:0-7704 GCA_044352225.1 Pseudomonadales bacterium
CACCAGAAGTTCCTGGTCGAGAACGGCATCTACATCATGGAGAACATGGACTTCTCGGCACTGATCAAGGCGGGCGTCTACGAATTCGCCTTCGTGTTCGGGCCCATCCCCTTCAAAGGCGCCACCGGCTCGCCGGGCCGCCCCTTCGCCATTCGCTGAACAACCACGCACACACCGGAGAACACTCATGGCCAAAGGAAAGATCGTCGCGGGCTTTCTTGCCCCACACCCGCCGCACCTGGTGTACGGCGAGAACCCGCCGCAGAACGAACCGCGCTCCGAGTGCGGCTGGGAGCAACTGCGCTGGGCGTATGAGCGCGCCCGCGCCTCGCTGGAGGCCTTGAAGCCCGACGTACTGCTGGTTCACTCGCCGCACTGGAACACCCAACTCGGGCACCACTTCCTCGGCGTGCCGGAGCTCTCGGGCAAGTCGGTGGATCCGATCTTCCCCAACCTCTTCCGCTACGACTTCAAGCTGAAGGTCGATGTGGAACTCGCCGAGGCCTGCGCCGCCGAGGCCAAGGCCGGCGGACTGGTGACGCGCATGATGCGCAACCCCGGCTTCCGCGTGGACTACGGCACCATCACCACGCTGCACATGATCCGCCCGCAGTGGGACATCCCCGTGGTGGGCATCTCGGCCAACAACTCGCCCTACTACCTCACGCTGGACGAAGGCATGGGCGAGATGGACGCGCTGGGCAAAGCCACACGCCGCGCCATCGAGAAAACAGGCCGCCGAGCCGTGCTGCTCGCGTCCAACACGCTCTGCCACTGGCACTTCCACCAGGAACCGCTGCTGCCCGAAGACATGACGCAGGAGCGCCCGCAGAGCTACGAAGGCTACAAGTGGGACATGCGGATGATCGAGCTCATGCGCCGCGGCGAAACCGCCGAGGTCTTCCGCCTGCTGCCGCAGTTCATCCAGGAGGCTTTCGCCGAGGTGAAATCCGGCGCCTTCACGTGGATGTACGCCGCCATGGGTTACCCGAACATTCCGGCCGAATTGCACGGCTACGGCAACGTGATCGGCACCGGCAACGCCGTGATGGAGTGGAACCTCGACAAGCACCGCAAGGGACTGCGCGTGAACGAACAGCCCGTCGCTGCCTGAAGCGTCCCCACACACACCGAGGCCACGCACCATGCCCGTCGTATCCGCCTTCCTTGTCCACGGCAACCCGCTGCCGCTGCTGCAACCCAAAAACCCGCCGTGGAAGCGACTGCACGCGGGTTACCGCGCCGCAGCAAAAGCCCTGGCAGATTCCAAACCCGACGTGATTGCCGTGTATTCCACGCAGTGGATCGCGGTGCTCGACCAGCTCTGGCAGACGCGTGCGCGCAGCAAGGGCGTGCACGTCGACGAGAACTGGCACGACCAGGGGGATCTGAAATTCGACATCCGCGCTGACGTGGATCTCACCAACGCTGTCATCCGCGCAACGCCCGCCTTCGGTGTGCGCTCGAAGCCGGTGGACTACGACGGCTTCCCCATCGACACGGGCACCATCGTGGCGAGCCGCTACCTGAACCCGAAGGGCGAACTGCCGTTGGTGATCGCTTCGAACAACGTCTATCACGATGCCGACACGACGGCGAAGCTCGCCTCCACCGTGGTGCGCTGCGCCGACAAGCTCGGGCGCCGCGTGGCGCTGGTGGCGGTGGGCGGGCTCTCGGGGAGCATCTTCCGCGAGGAGATCGACGTGGCGACGGATCACATCGCATCCGAATCCGATGATGCGTGGAATCGTCGCATGCTGGCGCTGCTGGAATCCGGCAACCGCCGCGCGATCGACAAGGCGCTGCCCGCCTATGCGCAGGAAGCGCGCGTGGACATGGGATTCAAGCATCTGGCGTGGATCATGGGCGGGATCGGCAAGCGCTACGCGGGCGCGAAGGTGCATGCCTACGGGCCGACCTACGGCAGCGGTGCAGCAGTGGTGGAGTTCGCCCTTAAGTAGGAGCGGGCCATGCCCGCGACAAGAGGCCCTCAGCGCTGCACAGCCCTGTCGCGCGCATGGCGCGCTCCTACAGAAAACCGGGGTACTGCTGTCGCGCGCATGGCGCGCTCCTGCAAGAAGCGGGGCCATGGGCGCGACGTCGACGCGCCCGAGCCCGACGAACCGTGACCGCGGCGCACACGCAGGGCTAGAATCCGGTCGCTGACAACGGCGACCACGGAGAGCCCATGACCAAACGCGGCAACGAGACCAACGCCGACCACGGCATGGGCCACTTCGGTTACCGCCAATCCCTGCAGCGCAGCATCGGCAGCTTTGGCAGTTTCGCCGCCGGCGTGAGCTACATCTCGATCCTCACCGGCACCTTCCAGCTCTTCTACTTCGGCTTCGGCACCGCCGGGCCCGCCTACCTCTGGTCATGGCCGCTGGTGCTGATCGGGCAACTCGCCGTAGGCCTGTGCTTCATGGAACTCGCGGCGATGTACCCGATCGCGGGCTCCGTCTACAACTGGTCGAAAGTACTCGGCAGCCGCTTCGTGGGCTGGGCATCAGGCTGGCTGATGCTGACCGCATCCATCGTCTCGCTCTCGGCCACGGTGCTCGCGCTGCAACTCAACCTGCCGCGTCTATGGAGCGGCTTCCAGATGATCGGCGATGGCAGCGGCCCCTACGATTACGCCAGCAACGCGGTCATCCTTGGCACCGCGCTGATCGCCATCACCACACTCATCAACGCGCTGGGCGTCAGGCTGATGGCGATGATCAACAGCGCGGGAGTGGTCATCGAGCTCACCGCCGCCTGCCTGATCGGCGCCGTGCTGCTGATGAACATGGAGCGGGGGCCGGAGGTGTTCTTCTCAACCAACGGCTTCGGCGCGGACGCACCCGGCGGTTACTTCGGCGCATTCCTCATCGCGGCGCTCGCGTCCGGATACGTGATGTACGGCTTCGATACCGCGAGTTCGCTGGGCGAGGAGACGCACGACCCGCGGCGCACCGCGCCCAAAGCGATCCTTCACGCGATACTCGCCTCCTTCGTGATCGGCGGCGCGATCCTCGTGGGCGCCGTGCTGGCTGCACCGGATCTCTCTGACCCGCGCATCGGACAGAGCAGCGGCGGGCTGCAGTTCATCGTCGAGCAGGTGATGTGGGGGCCCTTCGGCAAGATCTTCCTGCTCTGCATCGTGGTGGCGGTATCGGTGTGCTCCCTCGCCGTGCACACAGCGGCCATCCGCATCAGCTTCGCGATGGCGCGCGACAACGCCCTGCCCTTCGGCGAGTTGCTGGCGCGCGTGAACCCCAATACCCAGACGCCCATCCTGCCCGCGGTGCTGATCGGCGTGATCGCCGCCGCCATCCTGCTGGTGAATGTGGGTCAGCCGAAGATCTTCACGGTGCTCACCTCCATCGCGATCATCATGATCTACCTCGCCTACCTGATGGTCACGGCGCCGATGCTGCACCGTCGGCTGCAAGGCAGTTGGCCGCCGCCGGAACTGGCAAAAGGCGGCTACTTCACGCTGGGGCGCTTCGGGCTTGCAGTGAACATCGTGGCCGTGGCGTGGGGCGCGCTGATGGCGATCAACCTCGCATGGCCGCGCGAGGCCATCTACGGTTCACCCTGGTACAACACCTGGGGCGCCTTCGTGTACATCGGCGTGATCCTCGGTTCGGGGCTCGCGTGGTACGCGCTGCGCGGACGTCATCGCATCGGTGTGCTGGAGTCACACGCCGCGCAGCCCTGATCACACCTGCGACAGTCTCCGGGCGCAGACTCATCGCCCCCCCCCTCATTGCCCTCCGTGCTACGTGCATACGCGTATCGCAAGAGCTCCGCGCCCGGGCATAGGGTTGCATCAGGCAAGGTCGCGAGACTGTGGGAGCTGCACTGCATGAGCCAGAGACTGATACCCGTCACCGGCCAGTGGTATCTCCACCTCGACAAGGGACAGCCCTTCTGTGTGCTGGACGTCGACATGGAGGATGATCGGATCGGCATTCAGCACTTCGACGGCGACATCGAGGAGTTTGGCTTCGCGGCGTGGTTCGACATGGATCTGGGAATCGCAGCCGAGCCGGAAGACGCCTCCGGTTCGCTCGATAACATGGAAACCGGAGAGACCGGGTACGGCGACACCGCGTTGATGCCAGAGGGCTGGCGCATGTCGCTCGAGGAAGGTCATTCGGCCGGCGAGATCTGGGAGGACGGCCATCAAGATCAACCCTGATGCCGGCAGATCCGGGCCGCAGGCCTCTCAACGGACGCAAGAAGAGGAAATCACGATGCAAGTACCGCTGGATATCCAGTTCCGCAACATGAGCACCTCCGACGCCGTGGAGGCGGCGGTACGCAGGCGCGTCGCCAAGCTCGAGCAACTGGCGGGCGAACTCATCAGCTGCAAGGTCACGATCGAGGCACCGCACAGGCGCCACAGGCAGGGCAATCTGTTCAGCGTGAGCGTGGACCTGCGTCAATCGGGACGGGAGATGCCGGTCAACCGGACGCCGCAGGCATCACGCGAGCACGAGGATGTATACGTGGCACTTCGGAATGCATTCGATGCAGCGAGGCGACAGCTCATCCGGCATGTGCGCACCCGGCGTGGAGACGTGAAGCACCATGGTCCGTTGGCGCGGCGGCAGGCAGCTTCAGCGATCGCCGACGCCGACGCCGAAGGATCCGATGCAGGCCGTCCGATGATTGCCGCTGATGGCGCGTACGGGGGGAGGCTCACCGGCTGATCTGGCGAAAGCGATGTCCCTCGGCGTGAGCAGGGGCGAGATCGCTGGCAGCGGCCTCGATCATTCCCGCAGGTAATCGCTGGCGGCCGCCATCAGCAGCCCCTGCACCGTCACGAGCAGCATCCGCGCGCCGCGCGATTCCTCACGCGCCGCGTCCTCACGGGTCGGTGCCGTAATGCCCGCGGCAATGCCATGTCGCCGCGAGGCGGCGATGACCTGTTCAATGACATCCTGCACGTCCGGATGCGATGGCCCGTCCGGATGCCCCATGGCGAGAGAGAGATCACGCGGACCGATCATCATCGCGTCCAGCCCCGGCACGCAGAGCATCGCATCCAGACGCGGCAGCAGCGCCGCATCCTCGAACTGCGCGATCACCAGCGTTTCGCGGTTGGCAGTGGCGATGTAGCCGGCCGCGCCTTTGCCGTAGGCCATATATCCCGACGCACGCGAGACACCCACGCCGCGCGCACCGAGCGGCGGGTACTTCACGGCATCCACCAGCATGCGCACCTCGGCTGCATCGGAGAGCCCGGGCATCATCACGCCCATCATGCCGGCGTCGAGATACTGCAGCACGAGCTTCGGATCCTTCGGCCCGATGCGCACCATCGGCGTGATGCCGGCGCACTCGCAGGCGCGCACCACGTTAACGGCCTGCGCGGCGTCGATCAGACCGTGCTCGGCATCGAGCAGGTAGTAATCGAAGCCCGCGATACCGCAGAGCTCCGCGAGTTGCGGATCGTCGGAGGTCGAGATCACGCCGCGGACGGCATTGCCGGCCGCCAGCGCGAGCCGCGTGCGATTGGGCTGGATGAACACGCTCAGGGGTCTCCTGTGCCGATGAACGTCTGGCGGACGCCGGGCGCCGGCATCTGCCCCGAGGGTTCCCAGCTGGGTCGCGCGCGCATCCGTGACATGAAACGCCCGATCCGTGGAAAGCGCTCGGCAATATCGGTGACGCCGATGAACGGAAACATCTCGATGCGCGGCGCAAGCGCAATGTCCGCGAGCGAAAAGGCATCGCCCAACAACCACGTCCGGCCGTCGGCGAGTTGCTCCTCCATCCACCCGAGACGCTCCATCAGGATCGCCACGCGATCGGCGAGCGCGGCATGGTCGGTGCCCCGCGCGAGCAGCGACTGCGCGAGGTGCAGCCATGCGGGGTTGAGCGTGTTGGCGCCGATACGCGCGGGCAGTTCCTCGGCCGTTATACCGGAGCCGCGCAAGCGCTCGCGGGCGTAGGTCTCGTAGATGGCCTCGCGGAAGGGACGCGCCCATTCCTGCTCGTAGGCGATCCACTCACGCATGCGCCGCTCGAGGCGCGGGCTCCCGGGCACGAGACAGGGCCCCGTGCCGATGCTGTCCAGATACTCGCAGATCACTGCCGACTCGAAAATCGTCTCATCAGCGTGGCAGAGCGCCGGTACGGTGCCATTGGGGTTGATGCGCAGGAATTCCGGGCGTTTCTGCTCCATCAGCGCAAGGTTCAGCCAATGCACCTCGGCGCGGAGGCTCTTCTCGAGCAGCGTGATGCGCACACGGCGGCCAGCGGGGCTGTTCAGCGCGTCGTAGAGGATGAGGGGTACGTCACTCACGGGGATACTCCAAACCGAGGATTGAGTCTACGTCCGGCGCGCGATTAGGGTATAGCCTTGGCCCCGTGCCCACGCATCACACAGCAGACCAGGAGTGAACATGGATATCGGCGTCTTCCTGCCCATCGCCAAGGGCGGTTTCATCGTCTCGAAAAACGTGCCACCCACCTGGCCCACCTGGGAGCTGAATCGGGATGTCACGCTGAAGTGCGAGGCCTCCGGTTTCGACTTCGCGCTCTCGATGGTGAAGTTCCGCGGCTTCGGCGGTGAGACCGAGTACTGGGACTACTCGCTCGATTCCTTCACGCTGGCGGCATCGCTCGCACCGGTGACGAGCCGCATCCAGATCATTCCCTCGGTGACAAACCTGGCACTGCACCCCGCCGTTGCCGCGCGCATGGCCGCCACCATCGAGGCCGTGTGCCCGGGGCGCTTCGGGCTGAATATCGTCTCGGGCTGGTACAAGGACGAGTTCAACCAGATGGGGCTCTGGCCCGGCGACCAGCACTTCGAGACCCGCTACGACTACGCCACGGAATACGTGCGCGTGCTGCGCGATCTCTGGAGCACCGGCACCTGCACCTTCGACGGAAAGTTCTTCCAGCTCCACGACGCGCGCATCAAGCCGATGCCCTCCACTTTCATCCCGCTGGTCTGCGCCGGGCAATCCGGGCGCGGGCTCCGTTTCACGGCGGAGTGCGGCGAGAGGAACTTCGTGATCGCCGGCGGCAACGTGAACGACATCGAGGCCGACATCACGGCACTGCGCGGCATCACGGCAAACCTGCAGGCCGAGGCCGCGAAGGTGGGCCGCAACGTGGGCACCATCGGGCTCTTCAACATCATCGCCGCAGACACGGACGCCGCCGCCGCGGCACGCTTCCAGCACATCGTCGACGGCGCAGACGAAGCCGCGATCCGCACACTGGTCGGGCAGGCGGAACTCGACAAGAGCGAGGGCATGTCCGAGAGCCTGAAGAAGAAATCCATGTTCATGGGCCTGCCCACGCTGGTGGGCGGCTATGCGACGGTCGCGAATTACCTCGACCGCCTGCACGACGAGGCAAAACTCGAGGCCTGCATGTTCGCCTTCCCCGACTTCGAGCACGACATCGATCTCTTCCAGCAGCACATCCATCCCCGCCTTGCCTCCCGCAAGGGGCGCATGGGCGGCCCGCGCTGAGGAGCGCATATGACGGACTCTCTCGGCTGGCGCTGCAAGTTCGGCGTGGTGGCCCCCTCCACCAATACATCGGTGCAACCCGAATACGACGCCATGCGCCCGCGCGGCGTCACCAACCACTTCTCGCGGGCGATCATCCCCGACACCCGCGTTACGGACGACGCGAGCTTCCTCGCAATGCTGCAGAACATCCGCGATGCCACCGCCGCCGCGGTGGATG
>JBILEG010000152.1:0-7658 GCA_044352225.1 Pseudomonadales bacterium
GGATGTCCTCGCGGTCGGGTGCTTCGATGATCTCGAGCAGGGTGTCTTTGCGGGAGGCTTTGCGCACGCCGGCTGCCACCGCGAGCAGATGCAGATCGTGATTGCCGAGCACGGTGACGGCGCGCTCGCCGAGGCCCATTACAAAGCGCAGCACGCCCAGCGAATCCGGGCCGCGATTCACCAGATCGCCCACGAACCACAGGCGATCCGTATCAGGATGGAATGCACAGTTCGCCAGCAGCGACTGCAGCGGTGCGTTGCAGCCCTGCACATCACCGATCGCCCAGGTGGCCATCAGTCCTCACTCTCTGCCGTGAGCGCTGCGCCGGCCGCGTCTGCGGCATCCGAGAGGCGCACGAATTCCGCCACCGAGAGCGTCTCCGGGCGGCGTTGCGGGTCGATGCCGAGTGCTGCAATCCCCGCGCTGTCCAGCAATCCCGAGAGCGCATTGCGCAGCGTCTTGCGCCGCTGCGTGAACGCCTGCCGCACCAGCAGCGCGAGCATGCGGGGGGACTGTGCCACGCCGTGGTCGTGATGCCCTGGCACCAGCCGCACCACCGCCGAATGCACCTTTGGCGGCGGGAAGAACGCGCCCGGCGGCACTTCCAGCACGGGCTCCACGCGGCACTGGTACTGCACCATCACCGAGAGCCTGCCGAAGTCCGGGGTGCCGGGTGCCGCCGCCATGCGGTCCACCACTTCGCGCTGCAGCATGAAGTGCATGTCGCGGATCGCGGCCGACTGCGAGAGCAGATGGAAGATCAGCGGCGTCGAGATGTTGTAGGGCAGGTTGCCCACCACGCGCAGAGCGCCCGGTTCGGGCGCGAGGCCGGCAAAACCGAAGTGCAGCGCGTCCTGCTCGTGCAGTTGCAGCAAAGGCCCCGTTCGCGTGCGCCAGAGTGCTGCAAGATCGCGGTCTATCTCGATCAGATGCAACGACGCGCCACTCGCGATCAGGCCTTCGGTGAGCGCGCCGCGGCCAGGGCCGATCTCGGCGATGGTCTCGCCGGGGCGTGCGTGCACGGCGCGCAGGATGTCGGCGATCACGCGCTGGTCGGTGAGGAAGTTCTGCCCGAAGCGTTTGCGCGGGCGGTGGTCGCCGTGGTCCATCAGGCGTGCATCCCGCGGGCGGTTTCAATGGCGAAGCGCAGGCTTCCGGCGTGCGCGCCGCCCTTTCCGGCGAGGTCGAGCGCGGTGCCGTGATCCACCGAGGTGCGCACGATGGGCAGCCCCAGCGTGATGTTCACGGCCTGTCCGAAACCCGCGTATTTGAGCACTGGAAGCCCCTGGTCGTGGTACATCGCGAGCACGGCATCCGCGTGGTCGAGGTGCTTTGGTGTGAACAGCGTATCGGCCGGCAGAGGGCCTTCGAGC
Organism: Pseudomonadales bacterium; assembly: GCA_044352225.1. Classification (GTDB taxonomy): domain Bacteria; phylum Pseudomonadota; class Gammaproteobacteria; order Pseudomonadales; family UBA5518; genus UBA5518. The sequence continues at coordinate 1,375 of JBILEG010000152.1, forward strand.
AGCAGTCCGCGTGCACGCAGTCTCTCGAGGCAAGGCGTGATGACCTCGATCTCCTCGCGGCCCATGTGCCCGCCTTCCCCTGCGTGAGGGTTCAGGCCCGCCACGAGTATGCGCGGCCCGGCAATGCCGAAACGCTCGACGAGCGCCGTGTGCAGGATGATGAGCGTTTCTTCAAGAGATTGCGGGGTGATGTGTGCGGGCACTTCCGACAGCGGCAGGTGCGTGGTGGCGAGCGCCACGCGCAGCCCCGGCGTGGCCAGCATCATCACCACCCGCGGCGTGCCGGTGGCCTCGGCCAGAAACTCCGTGTGCCCGGAGAAGGGCACGCCGGCATCGTTGATGATGCCCTTGTGCACGGGGCCGGTGACCATCCCCGCGAAACGCCCCTCCATGCAGCCTGCAACAGCCACACGCAGCGTTTCCAGCACGTAAGCGGCGTTGCGCACATCGAGCCTGCCTGCCTCCGCCGGTGCACCCAGCGCGACCGGCAGCACGCGCAGTGCGCCGGGCGGTGAAGGCAGCGGATCGGGCGGGAGGATCTCGAGCGGCAGCCCGAGTAGCGCCGCGCGCGCCGCGAGCATGTCCGGGTCTGCAATGGCGATCAGCGGCTGCGTGAAGCCGTCCTGCGCGAGCGCGAGCAGCAGGTCGGGCCCCACGCCCGCGGGTTCGCCGGGCGTGAGGGCGAGAGGAAAATCAGATCTTGATCTCGACGAAGGCTTCATCGCGGATCTTCTGAAGCCACACGGCGAGTTCGTCTTCGTATTTCTGGCCGAACAGGATGTTGCGTGCCTGGTTGCGGCGCATCTCGTCGCTCAGATCCTGGGTGCGACGGTCTTCTACCTGCAGGATGTGCCAGCCGAAGTTGCTCTCGAAGGGCGCGCTCACCTCGCCGTTGGCGGTCTGTGCCATGACTGTCTCGAACTCCGGCACCATCTGCCCGGGGTTCACCCAGCCCAGTTCGCCGCCCTCGGCCTGCGAGCCCAGATCTTCGGAGAATTCCTTGGCGAGCGTGCCGAAATCCTCGCCCGCCAGCACGCGCTCGCGGAGCTTGGCGGCCAGTTCGCGCGTCTGGTCCGGGGTGCGGATCTCGGAGGGTTTGAGCAGGATGTGGCGGGCCTTGGTCTGCTGCATGATCTGGCCCGCGCCGCCGCGTTTCTCGAGGAGTTTCACGAGGTGCAGGCCGCTCGCGCTGCGCACCGGGTCGGACACGGCGTGCACCTCGAGCTTGGGCACGGCCTCGGCGAAGATGCCCGGCAGATCGGAGGCCGGGCGCCAGCCGAGATCGCCTCCGGTGAACGGGTACTGGCTCTTGTCGGGGTTGCGGATGAAACGCTCGAAGGTGTCGCCCTCGAGCAGCCCCGCGCGCAGGCGCTCGACGTATTCCTTCGCCTTGCGCTCATCGTCGAGCGTGGCACCTTCGGGCAGCGGCAGCAGCAGGTGCGCGATGTGGTAGACCGCGGAGGTGCGCTTCTGGCCCTCTTCGGAGGCGAGAAAATCCGTGACCTCCTGCTCCGTCACCTGGATGCGCGAGCGCACGTTGCCCTGCTGCACGCGCTGCAGCGTCATTTCCTGACGCACCTGGTTGCGCAGCGCCGCGTAGGACTCGCCCTGCGATTCCAGCGAGGTCTTGAACTGCTCGAGCGTGAGGCCGTTCTGCGCGGCCATGGTGCCGATGGCCTCGTTCAGTTGCGCGTCGCTGATCTGCACGCCCGCGCGCTCGGCCATCTGCAGCTGGATGCGCTCGAGGATGAGGCGGTCGAGCACCTGCCGTGCGAGCACCTCCTGCGGGGGCATCTGCTGCACTTTCTGCCGCTCGAGGTTTTCCGTGACCTGCTTCAGGCGGTACTGGTACTCGGAGGCGAGCACGATGTCGTCGTCTACCACGGCCACCACGGCCTCCATGGCCACCGTCTGGGCGCGCAACGGTGCGGCCACGCAGCACAGTGCGCAGAGCAGCGTCGCGATGAACGCGGCGCCGTTGCGGCGGCGGTCAGTACACGAGGCCGGGTTCACGGTCGGGTTGGCCATAACCGAAGATGCTCTTCTGCAGGAGTTGATCGATGTTCTTGCCAAGGGAGCCCAGGCCCCGCAGCACGAATTCCATGTAGACGCCGTAGTCACGGCCCTGGTTCCAGTCGACGCCTTCCTGGTAGACCACGCGCAGCGCCCAGCAGCAGGAGCTGTACTCGATGCCCGTGGTTTCCTCGAGGCTGGTGTCGTTCGTGAGATCGTACTGGTAGCGCGCCAGCAGCTTCCAGTTCTGCCCCAGAGGCAGCGTGGTGGAAAAATCCACCTGGTCGATGTCCTCGATGCTCACGAATCCGCGCGGATCGATCAGCGGCTGGTCCCGGCGGTAGCGGTAGCCGACGTTCAGGATCGTCTCCTCGGCCGGCGTCCAGTGGACCATCAAGCCGCCTTCGTCGATCTGCCCGTCCTGCGGGTCCCAGAGCGTCGAGGCAATCACCCTCAGTGCGTCATCGGGCTGTGCCTGCACCTCTGCGGCAATCGCGGAGTCGGATTCCCTCTGAACCGCTGCCTCGGTATTGGCGATGGTCACGAAGCGGTCTTCGAAATAGCGCAACTGCCCGATGCTGGCGCTCAGCACCTCGCGGCCGCTCGTCTGGTCGATCAGGCGCGAGGTCACGCTGAACGAGGCCTGGTTCGCGTCGGCGATGCGGTCGTGCCCGGCGAAGCGAGTGGTGCGGAAGAGCTGGCTGAAGCTGAAGGTGAGCTCCTGCGAGTCGAAGTTGGGGATGTCCGAGTGGTCCTGCCGGTCGACCCACAGGTAGAAGGCGCGCGGCTCCAGCGTCTGCTGGAATTTCTCGCCGAAAAGCTCCGTCTCGCGCTCGAGGAAATAGCCGGCATCAAGGCTCGCCATCGGTGCCGACACCGAGGGTGAGTCGTTGCCCGGCCCGCCGAAGGGCGAGTCGAGGTTGTAGCTGATCGACTGGTAGCCCACCGTCGGCCGCACGAAACCCGAAGCCCACTCCATCGGAAAGCTCGCTGTGGGTTCCAGGTAAAGACGCTGGCCCGTGAGGCGCGCGGCTTCCTTGTGCTCGAAGGCGGTGTATTCGGCATAGACCGAGTAATCCGGCGTGAACGCCCGGCCCGTTGACGCACGCGCGAGTTCGATCCGCGGCAGCATCTTGTAGGGCTCGTCGAGCGCAGGGTCGAGGAGCTGGTACTCCTGCGCGCGCGCCGTGAGCGTCCAGTTGCCATCGGGGCTCCACGAGGCCCAACCCGACTGCGTGAGGTGCGTGGCGCGCTTCACCTCGAGGCCGGTGGAGCCGAGGTTGCGGAGGTAGTCCTCGTCGCTCACCTCGGTGTAGTCGATGTTCGTGCTCACGGTGCCGCGGAAGAGCCCGCCCTGCTGCAGGCTGGTGAGCCAGCGGTTGCCCTCATAGACGTTGTCATCGGGCAGGATCGCGCCGCTCGCCACCCAGGTGCTCCAGTTGTTCATGTAGCGGAACTCGCCGCCCGCCATGGGGCCGCGGTCGTTCATGTAGCGGGGCACGATGGTCGCGTCGTAGTTGGGCGCGAGATTGAGGTAGTAAGGCGTGGCGACGTCCAGGCCGTTCTGCGAGGAATTCGTGAACACCGGCCACAGGAAGCCGCTCATGCGGCGATCGTCTATGGGAAAGCGCAGGTACGGGGTGTACAGCACGGGGACGTCTTTCACGCGCAAGGTCGCGTTGCGTGCGATGCCCTGGCCCTTCTCGCGATCGAGGTGGATGGTCTTGGCGCCGATGGCCCAGTCGTCAGAGCCGGGTTCGCACTGTGTATAGCTCCCGTCTTCCATGTCGATACTGCGGTCGGCGTTGCGGCGCACGAGCGCGGCTTCGCCACGGGAGTGTTCCCGGTGCATCACGAAACGCGCTTTCTGCAATTCGCCCGCGTTCTCGGCGGTGCGCAGTTCGGCGGATTCGCCGCGCACCAGCAGCCCTGGCTCGCGGTACTGCACGTCTCCCTCGATCTCGATGCGGTCTTCGTCGCGATAAAATGTGGCCTTGTCGGCGCGCAGGCGGCGCTCGTCCTGCCGCACCATCACGTTGCCGGTGAAGCGGGCGATTTCGGGTTCGCGCTGGAGTTCTGACTCATCGGCCGAGGCCTGCACCGTACCGAAGACCGCGGACGCTGCCGGCAGTGGTTCCAGCGGGGGCTCCACGTAGGTGCCCTCGCAGTGCGCGGGCAGTGCGGCAAGCTGTTCCGGGTCGAGTTGCTCTTTGGGCGACCAGTCCATGGTCTGGGCGAGCTGATAGGCGGAATCGGGCGCGGGCACGGCCGGTGCGGGTGCACGCAGCGGCGCGAGGCGCCCGGCCCGCGTGTAAACGCCCTGCGGCACGGCGACGGTCTTGCAGTCCCAGCCGCCAGCCGTACCGGCGCTGCACTGCCACTCCTGGTTTTCCGGGAGCGCCGCTGCAGGCAGCGCCATGCCTGCCAGCGCGACGGCGATGCTGCGGGAGAGAAAAGCACGCCGGTTCTGCATGCGAGGAAAGGGCCGTCTCTGGCTGGGAATGTGGTGTCTCGGGCCGGGGCTGCGTGGATAATGCCCCCCGTCTCCGGGCGCCGCGGCATTATAGCCACAGGCCGTCCCGGCAGGCGCTCCCCGGCAGCGGAGATTCGGCGATCCATGGACAGCCTTCTCGATTGGTGTGCGCGGCACGCGAGGCCGCATGAGGGGCATGCGCTCGGCCTGTCGATGGTCTCGGGTGATGCGAGCTTTCGCCGGTATTACCGGCTGGGCGGCTGCAGCCCCAGCCTGATTGCCGTGCACGCCCCGCCCGACAAGGAGCGCAACCTTGAGTTCACGCGCGTGGCCGGCCTGCTGCGCGACGCCGGCGTCCACGCCCCGCAGGTGCTGGCCTTCGAGCCCGTGCAGGGCTTTCTGCTCCTCGAGGACCTCGGCGACGACCTGCTGCGCACGAGCCTCGACGATGCGTCCGTCGATCGCCTGTACGGGCTGGCGATGGCTACGCTGCAGCAGATGCAGCGCGCGCCCGTCGCGGCCGCTGGCTGGGAGCTGCCACCGTACTCCGACGCCCTGCTGCGCCAGGAGATGGCGCTGTTCCCCGAGTGGTTCCTGCAGCAGTTGCTGGGCATCACACCCACAGAGTCCGAGTCCGCGCTGATCGCCGGCACCTGCGACGCGCTGGTGGCAAGTGCGCTCGCGCAGCCGCAGGTGCTGGTGCACCGCGATTACCACTCCCGCAATCTCATGCTGCGGGGTGACGGATCCCTTGGTGTGATCGATTTCCAGGACGCGGTCTGCGGGCCGGTGACCTACGACCTCGTCTCTCTCCTGCGCGATTGCTACGTGCGCTGGCCGCCCGAGCGCGTGCGCGCTTGGGCCCTGGCCTACGCCTCGCAGGCCACCGCTGCCGGGATCCTGCCCGCGGTGTCGGAGCAGGCGTTCCTGCGCTGGTTCGATCTGATGGGCCTGCAACGCCACATCAAGGTGCTGGGGATTTTCGCGCGGCTGTGGCTGCGCGATGGCAAGCCCGGTTATCTGCGCGACCTGCCGCTGGTGATCCGTTACACCCTCGAGGTGGCATCGGCCCATCCGGAAACGGCGGCATTCGCTGCGTGGTTCCGTGAGCGTGTGCTGCCCGAAGCCCAACGCCACGCGTGGTTCGGCCCGGCATGAAGGCGATGCTCCTTGCCGCCGGCCTGGGTACGCGTCTGCGGCCGCTCACGCTCGGTACGCCCAAGCCGCTCTTGCCGGTGGGCGGCAAGCCGATGCTGGTCTGGCACATCGAGCGGCTGGTCGCGGCCGGTGTGCGCGAGATGGTCATCAACGTCTCGTGGCTGGGCGAGCAGATCGAAGCAGCGCTCGGTGACGGGGCCGCCTTCGGTGCTTCGATCCGTTACAGCCGCGAGCCTGGCGCGCCGCTCGATACCGGCGGTGGGATCCGGCGCGCGCTGCCCATGCTGGGCGAAGAGCCCTTCGTGGTGGTCTCTGGCGACATCTGGTGTGATTTTCCGCTGTCCACGCTGCTCGGCGAGGGGCTGCCGGAAGGCGCACTCGCGCGGCTGGTGGTGGTGCAAAATCCGCCGCAGCACCCCGAGGGAGACTTCCGGCTGCAGGCCGATGCGAGGCTCGTCCGCGGCGCGCAGACGGGCATGCCCTGCACCTACTCCGGCATCGGCCTTTTGTCGCCCCGTCTGCTGGAGGGTTGGAACGAGGAGGTGTTCGCACTGCGCGACCCGTTCCGTGCGGCCGCGGCGCGCGGTGCGCTGCATGGCCTTGGCTGGAAGGGCGACTGGGAAGACGTGGGCACACCGGA
>JBILEG010000153.1:0-7639 GCA_044352225.1 Pseudomonadales bacterium
CTCGGTCGGGGACGAGGATTACATTCGGCTGCACCAGCATTTCAGCGAGCAGGAAGTGGTCGAGCTGTGCCTCGATGTGGCGATGTTCGTGGGGCTCGGTCGACTCTTCGCCACGATTGACGCGCGCAATACGGTTTGCGTGATTCCCGCTGCTGCGAAGACTGCGTAGGACGTCGATATCGCGATAGAGGCGCGGGCGCACTGCGAGGAAAAGAAAAATGGAAGACCTGAACCCGTTAGTGCGGTTACCTGCCATGAGATTCTTCGCGATCATTGTCGCGTGTTTCCTGCTCGTGGCAGGGCCGGCCGTTACGCAGGCCGCGGCCGCCAAGGCGAAAACGCTGGCCGAGCAGGTGGCGGGGCTTGAGGCGCTACCGGGCTTTCTGGACCTGTATGTGGACAAGGACGCTGCAAAGGTGCTGGCGATGCTGCCCGCGCCGGGAGCGGACGGGGTGTCGGTGCGTTTCATCTATTCGACCGGGCTGACCGCGGGGCTTGGCTCGAACCCGGTGGGCCTTGATCGCGGCAATGCCTCATCCGGCGAGATTGTCCGTTTCCGGAAGATCGGCGCCAAGGTAATCGCCGAGCAGGAGAACTGGCGCTACCGGGCGACGTCGGGCCGGGCGGCGGAAGAGAAAGCCGTGCAGCAGAGCTTTGCGACCTCGTTCCTCTGGTCGGCGGACGTGCTGGCGACCGGGCCGGACGGTCGCGTGCTGGTGGACCTGTCGGGCTTCCTGACGCGAGATGCGGCTGATCTTGCAGCGGCGCTGAAGTTCGGCCCGGATGCGGGCGACTACCGGTTGGCGGCGGACAGGTCGATGCCGGACGCGGGGAGTGTGCTTTCCTTCCCGGACAATGCCGAGATCGATGCCTTCCTGACATTCGACACATCAAAGCCGAATGCCGAGACAAAGGCCACGGCAGCGGATGGTCGGTCCGTGACCTTGGTGCTTCACCACTCCTTCGTGCGCTTGCCCGATGAGGGCTATGCGCCGAGGGCATTTGATCAACGCACGGCAAATATCGGGATGGGCTTCTATGACTTTTCGGCGCCGCTGGGCGAGCCGATCGTGACCCGGCTGTCGCGCCGGTTCCGGCTTGAGAAGACCGACCCGTCCGCGGCGATCAGCCCGGTGAAGAAACCGATTGTTTTTCATGTCGACAATGGCGCGCCTGAGGACATCCGCGATGCGCTGATCGAAGGTGCGAACTGGTGGGCCCAGGGTTTCGAGGCGGCAGGCTTCAAGGATGCGTACCGGGTGGAGCTCTTGCCTGACGGCGCGCATCCGTTGGACGTGCGCTACAACGTGATCAACTGGGTGCACCGGCAGACGCGCGGCTGGTCCTATGGCGGGAGCGTGTCTGATCCGCGCACGGGGGAGATCCTGAAGGCAAACGTGATTCTGGGCTCGCAGCGTGTGCGACAAGACCGAATGATCTTCGAAGGATTGGCAGGCGCGGCGAAGACCGGCACCGGGGCGCCGGATGATCCGATCGAAGTGTCTTTGGCGCGCATCCGGCAATTGTCGGCGCACGAGGTGGGCCACACGCTGGGCTTTGCGCATAACTTTGCGGCGAGCGGAAATGATCGAGCCTCGGTGATGGACTACCCCGCTCCATGGGTGAAGCCGGCAGCAGGGGGCGGGCTCGATTTCTCTGAGGCTTATGCGACGGGGCTTGGCGCTTGGGATCTGTTCACGGTGAGGTGGCTTTACTCGGAGTTTGAGGGCGGAGGGGACAATCCTGCGGCGCTGGATGCGATGGTGGCGGATGCCTATGGCGCAGGGCTGCGCTTTGTGTCCGATGAACACGCCCGCACGAAGGAGACGGCACATCCCTATGCATCGGTCTGGGACAACGGTGCCGATCCTGTTGCTGCGCTGGACGAGGCGATGAGGGTCCGGAAGATTGCGCTCGATCAGTTCGGGCTGGGTTCGCTGGCTGCGGGGCGCGCCACGTCGGACCTCAACGCCGTGATCGTGCCGGTCTATCTCTATCATCGCTATCAGGTCGAGGCGGCGGCGAAGTTCATCGGCGGACTCGACTTCCGCTATTCCGTGAACGGCGATCGCACGTCGCCGGCTGTTCCGGTAGCAGCGGCGGAGCAGCGCCGGGCGCTGCAGTCCTTGCTCACCACGCTCGAGCCTGAAGCGCTGGACCTGCCGGACCGCGTGCTGAACCTGCTTACGCCGGGCGATGTCGGTTATGCCGGCGGGGGCGAGGTGGCGGAGGTGTTCCCGGGGCGTACAGGTCCTCTGTTCGACCTTGCGGGCGCGGCGGACACTGCGGCGAGCGTGACGCTATCGGCGATCCTGGAGCCATCGCGGGTCGGGCGAGTGAGCGCCTACGCGCAGCGCGACGCGGCTGCGATGACCTTGCCCGAGATGCTGGATACGATTCACGCGGCGGTGTTTGCGCCAGAGGCGGGGACGCGACTGGCACCACTGGCCCGGGTGGTGCAGGTGCGGTTCGTCGCCGAGCTGATGACACTGGCGCGCGATGAAAACGTCTCGATGGATGTGTCCGCCGCGGCGGCTGCCAAGCTCACGGCGATGCAGGTGGCGATGGGCAAGCAGCGTAAAGGCCAGAGTGAAGCCGACCGGCAGCATCTGGCAGCGCTCCGTGCACGGATCGAACTGCATCTGGCGGGTGAGGATGTGCCGGCGGCGAGGCCTCTGCCCGCCCTACCTGTGCCGCCTGGCCCCCCGATCGGTGCGATGGGGCAGACGGAAGACTGCTGGTTCTGCGGGATCTAAGGTTTCAGCACGTCCAGCCCGCGGACGTGAGGTTGGGGTCAAATACCCCGTCAGGCATACCCGTTGGCACGGAACCACTCGACTGAATCGCGCACCGCGATGTCGATCGGTGTCTGCGGCAGGCCGAGTTCGCGCACGGCCTTGCCTGCGTCCACGTAGAAGTGCTCCATCACGTAGCTGGAGTTCTTGACCGTCGTCACGGGCGGTTTGCCGGTGAATTTGCTGATGACTTCGGCCATGCGGGCCACCCGCAACATCATGGTGCGCGATACCTCCCGGGTGGCCACGTTCGCCACGCCCGCGATGCGGGCAATCAGTTCGAGGAATTCGCGATTGCTCATGTTGGCCTCGCTGTTGCCGAGGATGTACGACTCGCCGATGCGGCCCTTGGCCATCGCCAGCACGTGTCCTGCTGCCACGTCACGCACATCCACCGGGCAGACGCCACCGTCCCAGTAGTTCTTCATCGACCCCTTGAGCGTGCCGATGATCATGGTGCCCGTGGGCGTGGGCGCGCGATCGCCGGGGCCGAAGGGCAGGGCAGGCAGGACCATGGTTGCCGGGAGCCCGTCCTTCACCATGCCCTTCACTTCGAGATGGGCGATGTACTTCGACAGGATGTACGGGCTGGCGAAGTGCCAGCTGTTGAAAGGGGTTTCCTCCGTCGATGGCGTGCCTTTACCGTCTGTTCCGATCGCGGCGATGCTGCTGGTGTAGACGATTTTATCGACGCCCGCGGCCTTCGCGGCGCGCATCAGGTGGCGCGTGCCGTTCACGTTGATCTTGTAGTGAAGGTCCGGGTCCTTCGTCCACACCGCGAACAGCGCAGCCAGGTGATACATCTGGTTCACACCGCGCACCGCTTTCGCCAGCGACTCCGGATCCAGCAGATTGCCCTCGACGAACTCCACCTGCATGCCGGCCAGCGGGGAGCGGTCCTCCCCGGGCATGACCATCACGCGCACCTCGTTGCCCTGTTCCAGGCACAGCCGGGTGACGTGATTGCCGATAAAGCCGGTTGCGCCGGTGATCAGAACCTTGCTCATGGTGTTTTCTCGTGTCCGGATGGTGGGGTTCAGTTACCGCGGGCTGTCCGCGTGCCGGTGTGCGTTTCCACCCGCGTCATCCACGCGGTTACCGCCGGGTAGCGCGCAAGCATCTCGACGACCATGTCGGCATCGCGCAGCGCCTGGAACATCGCGTAAACCGCGAGATCCGCCAGGCTGAGCTGATTGCCGACCAGCCAATCCGAGCCGTCGAGCAGGCCGTCAACGGCTGCGATGTGCCGTTCGACGTCGACCAGCAACTGGCCGATCGATTTGCGCCCGATGCCCTGACTCGCGGTGATCCGCACGATGCCGCCGGGTATCACTTTCTTCAGCAGCCAGCGCAGGAACGCGCCCTCGTGCTCCACCATGCGCGGGATGTTGCGCTCGCGGTTGCCGGGCGTGGTGAAGCGCAGGTGCATTTCGTAGAAGTAGAGGCTCTCATCGGCCCAGTCCTCGAGCACGTGGACCTGCGCGCGCAAGCGCGGCTCGGAGGGGATGAGCGGCTGTTGCGGAAAGTTCTCCTCGATGTAGTGCGCCATGTCCGTGGAGTCGCAGACCACATGGCCCCCGTGCTGCAGCGCAGGCAGTTTCCCGGTGGGGTTCATCGCCTGCACTTTCTTGCGATCGCCAAGCGCCCAGTACCGCTCCTCGAAGGGAATGCCCTTGTAGTTCAGCATCCGCTGGATTTTCTCGTTGAACGGAGACAGGTGGTACTGGTGCAGTGTGATCATGATGATGCTCGGTTGGCGTTGGTGCTCATGAGCGGGCCCCGCGCTGTCAGGGCCATTCTAGGCAGGCGCTGCACCGCCGAAGGTTACGGGCTCGTCAGGCGGCTTTTGCGTCACAACCCGTCGCCGTGGCAAGCCTGCATGAAGCGCATTTCGCGCATGAGTGCCGAGGAGCTCGCGGCTTACGTCTGCCAGTCACTGAGTGATGCCGGCATTACCGTGACGCTGACGGGCGGCGCCGGCGTGGCAGCGTTTGCGCGGAAGGTCCTGGCTGCCTGCCACGCGACCTGCTCAACGCTGGCGGCGCAGCTCCTCCCGAAGCCCCATGCCCAGGCTCAGGCACATCGCGAGTATCAGCAGGCTGAACGGCACGCCCACCGCGATCGTCATCGCCTGCAGCGCAGTCAGCGCATCCGCTCCGCCACCGAACAGCAGGACCGCGGCTACCGCCCCTTGCAGGCCCGCCCAGAAGATCCGCTGCACCACCGGTGCATCGGACTTGCCACCTGCGGTGATGGTGTCGATCACGAGCGAACCGGAGTCGGAGGATGTCATGAAAAAAATCAGCACCAGTGCGATCGCCACGGCCGAGGAGATCGCTGCGAGCGGCAGTTGCCCCAGCATCTGGAAGAGCGCGAGGTCGACCTTGTCGATACCCGCGGCAAGCGGGCCTGCGCCGCTCTGGACCTGATCCAGCGCAGCTCCTCCGAAAGTGCTCATCCAGAGCAGCGTGACCAGCGCCGGCACCAGCAGCACCGCCACCACGAACTCCCGGACACTGCGCCCGCGCGAGATCCGCGCGATGAACATGCCCACGAAGGGAGCCCAGGCCGTCCACCACGCCCAGTAGAAGATCGTCCAGCCGCGCATCCAGTCCTGATCCGGGCGCTCGCCAATGCTGCCGAGCGGCACGATGTCGCGCGCGTAGGCCATGAGTGTGCTGCCGAGCGTTTCGAGGATCGCGGCCGTAGGACCCGCGATGAACACGAAGCCGAGCAGCGCCATCGCCACCAGCATGTTGATGTTGCTGAGGATCCGGATGCCGCGATCGAGTCCGCGCACCACCGACACTCCTGCGAGCGCGCTGACGACGACGATGATCGTGAGCTGCAGTCCGAAGCTCGCTTCGATGTCCGCGAGGTAGGCTACACCGGCGGCGGCCTGCATCGCGCCGAGGCCGAGCGAGGTCGCCAGACCAAAGAGCGTGGCGAGCACCGCGACCACGTCGATCAGGTGCCCCCACGGGCCCCAGACGCGATCGCCGATCAGCGGGTGGAACGCCGAGCGGATCGTGAGCGGCAGCCCGCGATTGAAGCTCACGAAGGCCAGCGCGAGCCCGACGACGGCGTAGATCGCCCACGGGTGCAGGCCCCAGTGGAACAGCGTCGCGCTCATCGCGAACTCTGCGGCTGCCGGCGTGCGCGCCTCCACGCCGAGCGGCGTGCCCGACCAGCCGGTGTAGTAGGCCACCGGTTCCGCCACGCCCCAGTACATGAGCCCGATGCCCATGCCCGCCGCGAAGAGCATCGCGAACCACGAACTGCGACTGAACTCCGGCCGCGCGTCGGTGCCGCCGAGGCGGATGCGTCCCGCAGGCGAAAAGGCCACCGCCAGGCAGAACAGCACGAAGAAATTGCCATTCAGCATGTACAGGAGATCGAAGCGAGCTATCGTCCACTGCTTCAGTGCATCGAAGGTCTCGCGCGCCGGCCCCGGGGCAGCCAGCACACCTGCTACGAAGACGAGCGCCAGCAGCGCCGAGGCCGGGAACACGGGGTGGTGGATGTCGAGCCCCCAGCGCTGCACGTTGTGCTGGCCGGGCTGGTAGCGGCGAGTGCCGGACTGCGGGAGTTCTGCCATCTGCGGGTTCTCGTTGACGTCTTGTGGATGCCGGGGCCACCGCATTTTGCCATGCATCGAGCGATGCCGAGTTATGTCTGGCAGCGCTCGGATTTCGGTCCGGAAGTGCAGATCTTCCCCTCAGGTGTACAAAAGATGAATTTCCTGCTGCTTGCGGAGCATCGCTGTTTCCGGTCGTTGTCTCCATCCTGTCAGGCACAGCCGGCGCCTGCCGGTGCAGCGCGATTGGCAAATGCGAGCCGCACCTGTTTCTCGATCGCGATGATTACAAAAAGCGCCACTCCCACACCGATGATCAACACGCCGTCAGCGAGCGGAACTGCTCGCGTATCGAACACCACCTGCAGCCACGGCACGTAGGTGATCGCAACCTGCGCCAACGTCACAGTCGCGACTGTCAGCCATACCGCTGGCGTGCCGCGCACTGTGCGCCAGGTGAGGGATGTGCCGTAGAGATTCCGTATGAAAAAGAGATGGAAGAACTTCATGACAACGAGCGTGTTCGTAAGCTCCCCCTGCGGGACAACTGGCGGATGATGCATTGCGCCACCGGCACCCGGTCCGGCGTGCGGCGGGTGATCCACCGCACCACGATCATGGGTCACGCAACGCTCGGGCGTGTGTTGAACGAGTAACGTTGCCACGCGCGGCGCAAGCGCTTCATTGCAGAGCATCAGCTCCAATCGCCACAGAACGCTGCTTCACCGAAGCACCTCAGGTGACGATGAAATCCGCGTTGCTGATCGTCGGAGCACCCGTGAGCGTTGCGAAGAGAACAGCCGTGCCCGCGCCATTGCCGTCGGCGTCGTAGTAAAGCGCTCCCGAATCTGTGTCGTAGAGGATGAAGTCGTTGGAGTCTGCGGCAACGCCCTCAGCACTCGCTCTGAAATTCGCGGCTGCGAGCGGGCCCGTTGTGGCGAGGCTGGAGAATATGCCGTTCTCGAGACTGACCGTGTCATCAACCGCCAGGAAGTCCGTGATCCTGTCTGCGGAGCCAAAGGGCGCATTGAACACAAAGGAATCCTGTCCGGCTCCCCCCGAGAGCGTGTCCACCCCCGGGCCGCCGTTCAGCGTGTCATTTCCCGCGCCGCCGTTCAGCAGATCATTGCCTGCAAGGCCCGACAGCCGATTTGCCGCATCGTTGCCCGTCAATCTGTTGCCCAGCGCGTTGCCGGTACCGCTGATTGCCTTGGCTCCCGTGAGCGTAAGGTGCTCCACGAATTGCCCCAGTGCGAAGTTCACGGAT
>JBILEG010000154.1:0-7611 GCA_044352225.1 Pseudomonadales bacterium
CGTGACTACCACTGGAAGCGCTGGCCGGAGGGGTTCAGCGATACCGGCGGTGGTCTCTATCTGCGGCCGCGTGATCTCGCGCGCTTTGCGCTCCTGTACCTGAGGGGCGGTGAGTGGAACGGGCGGCAGGTGATCCCGGCGCAGTGGGTGGCGCGCACCACCGAAACACGCGTCATCGATACCGCGCCTGCCGATCCCTCGAACGACACGGGCTACGGTTACCAGTGGTGGATATTCGAGCACGGCGGCGATGGCAAGCCGCGCATGGTGGGCACGTGGGGCTGGGGCGGGCAATTTGCCTTGCTGGTGCCGGATCTCGATCTCATCGCCGTCTTCACCGGCTGGAATACCTACGACAACCAGAACGACATCGACGTGGTCCGTGCGTTCTATCAGCGCGTGGTCTTGCCCGCCGCGAAAAAATGATGCTGCATGCCGCACACGCACTGCCTGTGGAAGATAACCCGATGAAAATCTTGCTGGTTCTGGCCTCCCTGATTGCGCTCATGCCGTTTGCCGCGCGAGCTTCGGATACGGTTTTCATCCACGCCGGCCGCCTGCTCGACCAACCCGGGAAGTCCCCGCGCGGCCCTTCGACGCTCATCGTGCGAGATGGAAAGGTCGCCGAGGTGCGTGACGGCTTCGCGCCCCCCGAAGACGGTGCCCGGTTGATCGAGCTGAAAGAGCAGTTCGTGCTTCCCGGCCTGATCGACATGCACGTCCACATCTCCGGCGACGACAACCTGCTGCGCAGTCGCCTCGAGGCTTCCGAGCGCGACGTGGAAGACATCTTCGTGATCGCGCAGGGCAACGCGCGGCGCACGCTTGAAGCGGGATTCACCACCGTCCGCGATCTGGGTGGCGACGGGCGCACGACCTCAACGCTGCGCGATGCCATCAACAACGGTCTGATCGTGGGCCCGACGGTGGTCCCGGCCGGCACGATGGTCTCGGTCACGGGCGGACACGGCGGCGTCAACGGCCTCAACCGCAGCTACACCCGTGCGGTGATGGCCGAGAGAACCAACATCTGTGACGGGCCCGACAGTTGCGCAAGCGCCGTGCGCGCCCAGATTTCAGTGGGCGCCGAGGTGATCAAGTTCGCCGCGACGGGCGGTGTGCGCTCGAACGTCGCGGGCGGTCTCGGCAAACAGATGACCGACGCCGAGATGAAAGCCATCGTCGATACCGCCCACAGTTTCGGCCGTAAGGTCACGGCGCATGCCCATGGGAAGGAGGGCATCGACGCGGCGTTGCGAGCCGGCGTGGACTCCATCGAGCACGGCAGTTTCATCGACGAGGAAACCGTCCGTCTGTTCAAGGCCGAGGATGCAGCGTTGGTGCCCACCGCAGTTGCTCCCATCGCGGCGCTCGCGCAGGCACGTCGCGGCGATGCGCCCGCACCCCAACTCGCCAAGGCCGAGCAAGCGGCGGCCTCGCATGCCCAGAGTTTTGCTCGCGCGGTGAAGGGTGGTGTCCGCATCCTGTTCGGTACTGACTCGGGTGTGGCGCCGCACGGGGACAATGCGAAGGAGTTTGCGCTGATGGTGAAGGCGGGCATGACGCCCGCGCAGGCCATCAAGGCGGCAACGCTCGACAGTGCGACCGAACTTGAACGGCCCATTGGCGCGCTCCTGCCCGGGCGGGATGCCGACATCATCGCTGTGTCGGGCGATCCGCTTGCGGATGTCACCGCGCTCGAGAGCGTGAGCTTCGTGATGCGGCGTGGCGTGGTGCACAAACTGGGCGGTGAGCGTCAGGCCTTCCCGCCGGAGTGAGCCTGCCGCGCGAATGTCCTGATATGAAACCTTCCTCTCCGCCTCACCGCCCGTTGTCCCTGGCACTTGCCTGTGTGTTGCTGTCATTCGGTGCCGTCGCGGCACCTGGGGCTGCGGAATCGCACGACCAACGCCAGCGCGCCGACGCACGCGTTTTTTTCGGCGAACTCCATCTCCACACGTCCTATTCCTTCGATGCCTTCGGCTTCAGCCCCTCGCGCATCGATCCGGATGCCGCCTACCGTTTCGCGCGCGGCCAGACGGTGAATTACCTCGGCAAACCCGCGCAGCGCCACACGCCGCTCGATTTCATGGCGGTGACGGATCATGCGGAATACATGGGTTTCCTGAACGCCACGGAGGAGCCCGGCAGCACGCTCGCGCAGTCCGCCTTCGGGCGCGAATATCTTGAGTTGAAGAAAACGCTGGATCCCGGCGCACTCACACGCCAGGTGCTGAAGAAACTCGCCGAACCCTCTCGCATGAAGGAACTCGGTGCCGACGCCGCGATGCTTGCCGCATGGCAGAAAACCATCGACGCCGCGAACGCCCACTACCGCCCGGGTGAGTTCACGACCTTCATCGGCTACGAGTGGACCTCCCACCCGGACGATCGCTACAACCTGCACCGCAACGTGATCTTCCGCGGCAACACCGCGCCGCGGCCCTTCAGCGCCGCGGATTCCCGGCGCCCGGAGGATCTGTGGCGGTATCTGGACGACACACGCGCGCAGGGCCACCCGGTGCTCGCTATTCCCCACAACGCCAACGCGAGCGAAGGGCGGATGTTCGACGGGAACGATTCCGACGGCCGCCCCATCGATGCCGACTACGCGGCGCGCCGCGCGCGAAACGAGCCGCTGGTCGAGATCTATCAGGCCAAGGGGGCTTCGGAGACGCATCCGCTCCTTTCGCCGAGCGACGAGTTCGCTGATTTCGAGATCATGGATCGCCTCGTGCCGCGGCTGGACCTCCCGGGCAAGCCGCCGGGCAGCTACGCGCGCGAGGCGCTCGGCCGCGGCCTGCTGATCGAGCGGCGCACGGGACAGAACCCGTTCCGCTTCGGTTTTGTGGCAGCGACGGATTTCCACAACGGGCTTGCCACCTCCGCCGAGAACGCCTTCGTGCTGGCCGATGGTTTCGACCCGCGCACGGGCGGGCCTGACCGAGTGACCGCAGCGCGGTATCTGGCAGAGCCGAGCCCCACCATGCCCGATCCGAAGATCATGGGCTCGGGCGGCCTGACGGGCGTGTGGGCCACGGAAAACACCCGCGAGGCGCTCTTCGATGCGATGCAGAGGCGCGAGACCTTCGGCACCTCCGGCACGCGGATCCGCCTGCGGCTCTTCGCCGGATGGAGTTATGCAGCCGATATGCTCGACGCGCGGGACTGGCCGGCCCGCGCGTATGCCGAAGGTGTCCCGATGGGCTCGGATCTGCCGCCTGCGCCTGCGCCTGCGTCGGCCGCGCCTGTGTTCCTCGTCTGGGCCAGCAAAGCGCCGGATGGCGCGTCGCTTGAGCACGCGCAGATCATCAAGGTCTGGCTGGATGGCGAGACTGCGCGTGAGCAGATTTTCGACGTACCGCTGCCGCATCGTGAGAACGGCGTGAGCGACATCACCGCGCGCTGGCAGGATCCGGCCTTCGACCCGCAGCAAGCTGCGGTCTACTACCTGCGCGTGCTCGAAGTGGAGACGCCGCGCTGGACCACGCTGATGGCCGATCGCTTCGGCCTTGATCGCCCGAAGGGCACGGCGGCGATGCTCCGCGAGCGCGCGTGGTCATCGCCGATCTGGTATCGGGCACCGTGACACGACAGGAGGTGTGAGGATGGACGCGGATACCTGCTGGCAACCGTCGGCGACCTCGAGTGCAGCTCCATGAACTCCCACGATTCGCGCCGGACGTTCCTGAGAAATGCAGCTCTGCTCGGCGTGGGAGCGTCGGCGGTGCCGGCTCTGGCCGCGGTCGGTGCCGATGCCGCCGCCCCGGTCCGCCCGGGCGAGGTGACTCTCGATCGGACGGCGCTCGAGGACATCCTTGCCGGCTGCGCAGTTCTGGGCTGTGGGGGTGGGGGCACCTACGCGGATGGCCTCGCCAGGCTGAGCACCGGTCTCGAGGCCGGAAGCCCGTTCCGCTTGCTCCCGGTAGCTGAACTCGGGGATGACGAATGGGTTGCCTCGCCCTACGGGATCGGCAGCCTTGCGCCGCAGAGCGAGGAGGATCGGGCCCGTTTTGCCGCCTTGCCGCGGGCCAAAGAGGACAATGTGGAAGCCTCGTTCAGGCGGCTCAGCCTGTTTCTCGGCCGTCCCTTCGTGGCGGTGGTTGCGGGCGAACTGGGGCCGTGGAGCACGGCCGCTGCGTTGTCGACGGCCGCGCGGCTCGGCATCCCGCTGCTCGATGCCGACCGCGTGGGGCGTGCAACCCCCGAGGCTACCCAGGACTCCGTGGTGGTGGCGGGCCTGTCGACGCTTCCGTTGGCTGCGGTCAGCCCCTTCGGGGATTCGGTGATCCTTGAAAAAGTCGGTGCGCAGTCACGGATCGAGGATCTGTTGCGTGCGATGTCGGTCGCCAGCGCAGGTGATCTGGGCGTAACGGATGCAGCCTTGTCGGGCCGTGACATCCGCCGCAGTGGTGCGTTGATCACCGGCACGATATCCAGGGCGCGCGCGCTGGGTCAGGCGGTACGCGAGTCCACGGCGGCCGGTACGGATCCCGTGGAGGCCTTGCGCGCCGCGGGGGCAGGGCAGCGCCTGTTCCAGGGCACGGTGGTCGACTGCCCGTGGCGCGACGAAGCGGGGTTCCTCGTTGGCGAAGTGACGATCAAAGGCGTCGGAGAATTTGCATCGAGCGACTACCGCATCCGTTTCAAGAACGAACACATCGTCGCGTGGAAGGACGGCGCAGTGAGCGTGCTGCCGCCGGATCTCATCTGCGTGGTCGATTCGCGCACGGCCGTGGCTATCTCCAACCCGGAGTTCGAGCCGGGCCGGGCAGTGACGGTGCTGGGCTTTCCCGCGCCTGCGATCTGGCGTACACCGGCGGGGTTGCGCGTGTTCGGGCCCGCGCACTTCGGGTTGGAGGAGGCTTACCGGCCTCTTTGACTTCCACATCAGCACACAGGCGAGGAGCAGGGCAGATGATCGACTTCAGCGGCAGGACGGCAGTGGTGAGCGGCGCGGGTGCCGGAATAGGGCGTGCGATCGCCGAGGCCTACGCGCGCCTCGGCGCAGAGGTGACGGGCATCGAGATCGACGCGGCGCGGGCAGCCGCCACGGGTGAGGCCATGCAGGCGGCGGGTTTGCCGGTGCGCATGGTGGTGGGCGATGTGCGTGATGCGGGCTCGGTGGCCGAGGTCTTCACAGGTGTCGCGGAGCGCCATGGTTCGCTCGACATCCTGGTGAACAACGTGGGCGATTTTCTCGGCGTGATGAACGGCTTTGAGGAGGGCACCGAGGCCGAGTGGGACGCGCTCTACGCCGTGAACCTGCGACACGTCTTCCTTGCCACGCGCGCCGCGCTGCCGCTGCTGCGCATGGGCCGACCGGGCGGCAGCATCATCAACGTCTCCACCATCGAGGCCTTCCGTGGCATTCCCATGTGCCCGGTGTATTCGGCCTTCAAGGCGGGTGTCACGGGCTTCACCAAAAGCCTTGCGGTGCAACTCGCGCCTGAAGGCATCCGCGTGAACGCGATCGCCCCCGAGACCACCGAGACCGAGCAGGTGAAGCCCGCTAGCTACATCCGCCCCGAGCACCAGGCCCACACGCCGCGCTGGATCCCGCTCGGGCGCTTCGGTACACCCGAGGACATGGCCGGCTGCGCGGTGTTCCTGGCGAGCGAGCTCTCGGCGTGGGTGACGGGTACGACCATCCATGCAGACGGCGGCGCGCTCGCGGCGGGTGGTTTCTATCGCACGCCCTCGGGGCGCTGGACCAATGTGCCGGTGGTGACGGGGGACGGGTTCGGGTTTGGTTGAGGCGGAACGGGGTTGACCCAGTCTCGATATGTAGATACGTTTGTGTCTACATTTCGGGGGTGCCTTCCATGACCGCAGCCATCGTCCGCCGTTGGGGCAACAGCCTCGCACTGCGCATTCCGCGCGACATTGCCGCCGCCCTCGGGATCGATGAGTCCACTGAGGTCCAATTGGATGTGAAGGACGGCAGGCTTATTGTCGTGCCCACGCGGACACCCGAGTATTCGCTGGAAGACATGCTCAGCAAGTGCAAACCGTCCCACTTCAGGCAGAACGCTGAAGAGACGCAATGGCTCACGGAAGGGCCAGTTGGCAAGGAGGCCTTGTGAAGAGAGGAGATATCGTTTTGGTGGATTTCGATCCCACCTTGGGGCACGAGCAGGCCGGCGCGCGCCCGGCTCTGGTCCTGTCTCCCGAGGCGTTCAATCGCATGACAGGCTTGGCGATGGTTGTGCCGGTCACCCGTCGTGTGAGGAACTTCCCGTTCGAGGTTTCCTTGTCCGGAACCCGCACAGTCGGTGTGGCGCTGTGCCACCAGTCACGCACGATCGATACGCGTGCGCGCCGCTGCAAAGTCGTTGAACAGGCCCCGGAAAGCGTGGTGGCAGAAGCGGTGGCAAAGGTGCGGGCGATTCTTGCGTGAGCCCCGCATTTGAAACCCCTGGAGGGATGCGAGCGGCTTTACGGCCTCACGCCACCTGCCGCGGACTGACCCCCGGGGGATCCGTGCGGCGCAGGTAGTACTCGGTGGGGTGGACGCGGCCGCGCTCGTCGATGGCGGCGGCATGGACGATGGCGAGGATGTCGCCCTCTTCGTCGGATATCACGGTCTCGTAGCCTTTGCGACGGATGTCAGCGCTGGGGCAACGGTTGATGCGGCGCTTGAACTCGCGGTAGTCGACCTTGACGAAGAAGCTCTCGAGGTTTTTCATGACTGGGATTCCATACATACTGTGTTTGCGTACAGTATAGGCCAGATGTTTTGCCCTGCAAGTCACCGAGAGACTATCCCGCAAACCCCTCTCTTGTCACCACATGTGGTAGATCAAAAGCCTTACACCCACGAAATATTGTGTCTGCGATCAGCGCGAGGCCTCACCACCCCAGCCTCGCCCGGAACAGGAAAAAGACCGATGCCGGCAGGCAGAGCCCTGCCCACAGCCAAGCGAGGGTGAGCGTCTCGCGCAGGTATTCGAAAAGCGCGACGGTGCCGAGGCAGGCCATCGGAGGGCGCGCGCGACGGATCAGTGGCCGAGCATAGCGCTGCCGTCACCGCGCGGCATCGCGGGCCTTCCGTCGCGTGCCGGTGCTGTGCAAACATGCGCGCCCTTCGGGGTTTCGCAGGACGCGTTCACGGGTTCCCCATGCTGATATTCCATCACAGCAACGACCTTGGCCTGCTGCGTGAACTCGCCGCGCGGCGGCTTGCGCAAACACCCCCGCCCCCGCTCGAACCCGAGCACGTGGTGGTGCCCAATGCGGGCATGGCCAAGTGGTTCAGGCGGGGCGTGCTGGCACATCAGGGCATCGCCGCAGACCTCAGCTGCGACAGCCCCGTGCAGTTCCTGCGACGCATCGCCGGTATCGTGCTCGGGCTCCCCGCTCCCGCCGAAGATCCCTGGTCGAGAGATCTCCTCACGGTGCGCCTGATGGGCCTGATCCCCGGCCTCCTCGGGCGCCCTGATTTCGCTCCGCTCGCGGCCTACCTCGCCGACACCCGCGATCCGTGCCGTTTGCTCGGCCTCTCACGGCAGATCGCTGCACTCTTCGATGCGTACCTCATCTGGCGTGACGACTGGATCCGCGACTGGGAGGCGGGCCAGCCCGGTGAGGGCAGCCCAGCGCGCGAGCATC
>JBILEG010000155.1:0-7601 GCA_044352225.1 Pseudomonadales bacterium
CCTCGAGTTTACGGCGTTGCGGGCCTGGAGCGGGGTGTTCATCGCCATCGGTCTGCTGATCGCACTGGAGCAGGTTTTCCGCAACACCGCCGAGTCGCTGACGCTGCTCCGTTACGCCTGCGTGGCGCTGGGCGTCACCGCCATCTTCGACCTCTACATGTTCTCGGACGCACTGATTTTCGAGCGCGACTACATCGACCCGGAATTGTGGGCCGCGCGCGGAGGGGTCAATGCCATCTGCGCGGCGTTCATCGGGACTGCGGTCAGCCGCAGCCGGATGGCGAAGGCCATCTCCTTCTCCCGCAGCGTGGTTTTCTACACGGCGAGCCTCACGGCGGCGGGCCTGTTCCTGCTCACGGTCTCGATCATCGGTTACTCGATGCGGAGCGTCGGAGGCTCCTGGGGCACCGTCCTGCAGTTGATGCTCTTCTTCTCTGCCGTGCTTCTGATAGTGACGGCAGCGCTCTCGCAACGCTTCAGGGACAGCCTGCGGGTTTACATCGCGAAGAATTTTTTCGCCCTGCGCTATGACTACCGCCAGGAATGGCTGCACCTCATCACGGAAATGAGTGTTAAAGGAGACGTGGATGCGCTCTACGTTCGCGCCATCCGGCTCATGGCTGATCTCTACAAATGCCCGGGGGGAGTGCTGTGGCTGCGCCATGACAGGGACTTCGTCCCGACGGCACCCTGCCGGATGAAACTTCCGGAACAGGCAGACGAGCCCGCGGACTCGGGTTTCTGCAGGAAACTGGCTACGGAGTGGATTTTCGAACTCGATGTGAGCCCGCCCCCCAGCGCGACCTTGCCACCGCTGCCGGACTGGATCGGCCGCGTACCGGATCTGGGCGTGATCGTGCCACTGCTGGTCGAAGACGAACTCGTGGGCTTCGTGGGCATGCAGCGATCACTCGGCTTCTCGACGCTCGACTGGGAGGATCTGACCATCCTGAAAACGGCAGCCCGGCAGATCGCAAGCTACATCGCCCGCCATCAGGCCGGAGAACAACTCGCGAGCGCACGGCAGTTCGAGACCTACAACCAGCTCACCGCCTTCATCATGCACGACCTCAAGAATCTGATCGCGCAGCAGGAACTCGTGGTGAAGAACGCGGCAAAGCACAAGGGCAATCCCGCATTCGTCGAAGACGCGATCGACACCATCGAAAACTCGGTCGCCCGCATGAGCGCGCTGCTTGGCAAACTGCAACAGCGCAGCAATGCGGAGCGGCGCCCGGTCGCGTTGCAGGAGGCGCTGCTGGAAGCCGTCCGGAAATGCCAGCAACTCAACCCGAGACCCGCCCTTCGGGTGGAAGAGGAAGGGCTACGGGTGCTGAGCGACAAGGACCATCTCGTGATGATCCTGAGCCACCTCGTGAAAAACGCCCAGGAGGCAACCACGGCTGACGGATTTGTCGATATCCGCCTCTCACGCGCGAGCAGCCAGGCGCTGATCGAGATAGAGGATAACGGCGCAGGCATGGACGAGGAGTTTCTCCGGTATCGCCTGTTCAAGCCGTTTGAAAGCACCAAGACGGGCAAAGGCATGGGCATAGGCGCCTATCAGGCTCGGGAATTCATTCGCAGCCTCGGTGGCGATGTCAGGGTCAGCAGCAGTCCGGGCGCCGGCACCACTTTCAGCCTCACCATCCCGCTGGTCACCGTGCCCGTGGAACTTGAGGGGAGCTTTGCCCGATGAGCGATGCAGAACAGAACAGGCGCCTGCTGATCGTCGAAGACGACGAAGGCATGCAACGCCAGCTGCGCTGGCACTTCGAGGGTTGGGAGGTGCTGCAGGCGCGGGACAGGGAAAGCGCGCTCGCGGAAGTACGACGCTCGGAACCTGCCGTGGTGCTGCAGGACCTCGGCCTGCCTCCGGACGCCGAGGGCGTGAGCGAGGGATTCCGCTGCGTGCAGGATATTCTCGGTCTGCGCCCGCATACGAAGATCATCGTGGTGACGGGCCATCACGAAACCCAGAACGCGATGCGTGCCATCTCGATGGGCGCATGCGACTTCTACGAGAAGCCCGTAGACACAGACGTGCTCGATCTCATCGTGCAGCGGGCTTTCCACATCTATCACCTCGAGGAACAGAACCGGCGACTGCGCACCACCGCGCGCTCTCCGCTCGACGGCGTGATCGCGGCGGATCCGCGGATGCTGTCGGTCTGCCGCATGGTCGAAAAAGTTGCCCCCACCAACGTGACCTGCCTGCTCTTGGGCGAGAGCGGCACCGGCAAGGAGGTGCTGGCACGCGCCATCCACGATTTGAGCCCGAGGGCGGACCAACCCTTTGTCGCCATCAACTGCGCAGCCGTGCCCGAGACGCTGATGGAGAGCGAGCTCTTCGGCTACGAGAAAGGCGCTTTCACGGGCGCCAACAAACGCACTCTCGGCAAGGTGGAGACCGCCAATGGCGGGACGCTGTTTCTCGACGAGATCGGGGACATGCCGCTCACTTTGCAGGCAAAAATGCTCCGATTCCTGCAGCAACGGGTGGTGGATCGTGTGGGGGGCCGCGAGGAAGTGCCGGTGGATGTGCGCGTGGTCTGTGCCACGAACAAGAACCTGCAACAGATGGTGGGCGAAAACAGTTTCCGCGAGGACCTGTTCTACCGTATCAGCGAGATCGTGGTTGACATCCCCCCGCTGCGCGAGCGGCACGGCGACAAGGTGCTGCTCGCACGCCATCTGCTCGCGCAGTTCGCGAAGGAACACAACCCGCGTGTTGCCGCGCTGGGGAGCGACGCCGCAGAGGCCATCGAGGCCTACGCATGGCCGGGGAACATCCGGGAAATGCAGAACCGCATCAAGCGGGCGGTGATCATGGCCGACAACCGGCACATCAGCCGGGAGGATCTGGGCTTGCCCCAAGGCGTCGAGGCCTCACCGATGGCCCTGAACCTGCGCGAAGTGCGTCAGGCGGCCGAGTCTTCGGCGATCACCCGGGCCCTGTCGTTGTCGGATGGCAATCTCTCCAACGCGGCCAAGCTGCTGGGGGTGACGCGGCCGACCTTGTATGACCTGATGGGAAGGTACGGGATGGTGGTGCAGGGGGAGTGAGCCTGGCCCCCTGTTGGAAGGTGATCTGTGGTCAGCGGAAGCGGTAACTGACCGAAACACCGCCGAAAAGCTCCTCGTACCCTTGCAGCGCTGCATCTGACTTGCGCTGCTCGTCCGTGATCCATGCGCGCATCGTGAGTGATCTGGACATCATCCAGTCGAGAGTGAGCCCGTAGTTCTCGCGTTTGTCAGTCCTGCCGCCGCCCGCATCCTGGAGAAATTCGATTTCGCTGTAATCGCCCCTCAGGGAGAGCTTGAGGGTGGGGCTGAGTTTGTAGCCGAGGGTGAGAGACCCGCCGGTTGTCTTCTGGTCCCGGGGTTGCTCGTCAAAATCCTGCTCGTCATAGCCAAGACGCAGGCCGACATCACAGCGCTCGCAGAGACCCGAGAATCCATAATCCAGGTTCAGGCTGGTCCTCTCGACCACGTCCACGACATCGAAATTGCTGTCGTTGGGGCGGAAATTGGCACCAATCAGCCCGTTACCTCCCAAGCCCACGCCAGAGTCCGTCAACTGGTTGATAGCGGTCACGCCGAATCTGTGCTCGCCTGACTGCAGATTCCAGCCGATCTGGGCATAGAAACCGTCGGAGTCGTCACCCGAACTCTCGCGCTCTGAACGGTTCACTCCCAGAGAGACCGTGTAGCCGCTGTTGCGCAACTTGACCGCGTAGGTGCCGTAGAGCTGGTGGTAGGTGAGTTCCTCGGTGAACTCATCGAATGTGACTTCCGAGTATTGATAGCTTGCTGACAGTAGATCGGTCTTGCGCAGCTGGTGCTGCCACGACAGGCCACCCGAGGTCCGCTCGCTGTCGCTCTGGTTGGTGCCGGCAACGGCTGTCTCGTCGCCGCGATCATAGGAGACCTGGGAATAACGACCATCAAGGACAATCTGGTCGACGGGGCTCAGGCGGGCCATGAATGTCGGGCCGGCCGATACGATGTCACGCAACTGCCTGTTGTTCCGTATGTCAGCGTTACGCGAATCACGGATCTGCTCTGAGCGGTCGTGGCTGACATCTATCTGCATGCGGCCTGGCAGCAATTTCCAGGCGAGCTTGGATTGCCCCGTCAGCACCGACGCATCCTCTGTAGTGTCGTTCCGGTAATTGGCGATCTCGGCGCGGTACTGCGCGTCGGCAGACAGATAGTCACTGTCGCGCAGGTAGCCCAGATCGAGGTCGAGATACTCCTTGGTATCAGAGCGCTCACGGGTGTTGGTCTTGAGTGCATTGTCGGATTGCTCCACGCCCACGCCGAGCGCGATTCTCGGACCCTGGGCACCGGATACCTGTGCCAGGGCGGGCAGAGCGACAAGCGCAGCAGCACACAGAAAAGGATGAAAGGCCTGTTTCTTCATGGTGCCTCCTGCGGCGAGAGCGCAATGCATGCGGTATGGGGCAAGGATAGCATCAGCGCAGCGGCTGGCCCTCACCGCCACCCGAACGGTTCAGCCGAAGACAAGGATGAAAAACGCGCAGGCGGTCAGGGAAACTGCCGACAGGATGGCAGCAAGGACTGCATGCCAACGTACGCCTGACACGTCCCGTGTTTCAGTGACGTCCGCCTCCGAGCCGGATGCACCAGCGCTGGCGGACGCAGGTCCGATTGACGCAGATCCGGCCGAGCGCGCCTCGAAAGCCATCATCGAAAGCGGGTAAATCGCTGCAATCAGGACGGCTATCAGAGCCAGCGCCCATGCGGGCAGCCCATCTGGCCGGGCCGGAGTAGCTGGTTTCTCGAGAACACTGAATGGCAGCATCTCAGAGCTGGTACCAAGAACACTCTGATCGCGCAGCGACTGCAGTTCACGCTGCGACGCTGCAACACGGGAAGCCGCATCAGCATGCGCCTGCTCAATGGCAAACAGGGGACGGTTTCCGTCTCGAAGCGCAGCCTTTTCCTCACGCGCGGCAGTGAGCCTGCGCGCAGTGCGCTCAGACCGCGCCTCAGCGGAGGCTATCTCCGAAGACAGTAACTCCTGTTGTGCACCGATATCTGCCAACGCAGGGCGCAGCACCCTCCCGAACTGATCCTCGGCAGCAGCCTGTGCATCACGCAACCCGGCCAGCTCCACGGCAAGGCGGCTTATCTTCCGCTCGAGTTCCTCGACGACGGCGACGTTATTACCGGGCTTCCTGGTCGCAGCAAGCAACTCGACCCTCAACTGATCAATCCCGGCCTCCAGGGATCTCGGGGCGTTTATCGACTGCTGCAGCGCTTCGATTCGCTCATCGAGCGCCCGCCGCTGCTGCATCAGATCGGTGTTGCGCGAACGCGATGCGTTCAAGTCACTGATGCCACTTTCGGATTCGGCCTCGAGTTCGGCAATTCGGGCGTCGAGCGCCGGCTCTCCTCCCATACCCGTCGCGAGTCGCAACGCCTCGAGTCGTGCAGCAGCTGCCTCCAACTCCCCCGCGGCTGCACGGGAACGCTCCTCTGCTGCAGCAACATCCAGCAACACGCGCTGGCGCTGCAGGTCCACCTCCTCTCTCACGGCGGTGGCGACAACCAGGCTGAGTTGCTCAACGGCCCGATCCGGTGTCGGGGCGGACAGTAGGACACGAATCTGCGACCCGCTGACCGAGGTTCTCAGAGCACCACTGGCTGCTCCATCAGGCCTGGCATCGAATCTGGACTCGATCCTCTGCAGCAAACCCGGATCGCTTGTGCCCTCAGGATCAATCCCGATGAGTGCCTCGCTGGTCCACGTGCGTGGCAACAGCATGGCGCCCAGGAGCAGCACCAGAAAAAAAACGCAAAACTCCGTCGCCGCATGGAACCTGCGACGGTGCAGCACGCTCTTGATGCTGTGCAGCGCGAACACCTGCCGTTCCGTGGAGGATGCGCTAGAAGAGACGCTCAGGGATGGTGATCACATCCGCCGGCTGCAGTTCGTAGTTCGTTTCCATCTTGCCTTTCTTGAGGATGTCATCCAGCCGGACCGGCAGCTGTTGGGAGGTACCACCGGCCGTGCGGTACAGCACACAGGAGTTGGAGGACGCGAATTCGTTAGGGCCGCCGGCCTCCAGAACGACGTCAAGCACCGTCATGCCCTTCTTGAAGGGCACCGAGGCCGGGCGCAGAACCGCACCCGTCACGCGGATACGCTGCTGGAAATTGGCGCTTTCGGCATTGAGCACCGTGACCGTTACCTCGGGGCTCCGGACGTACTCCGCCATCTTGTCCCGAATGACAACGGACAGATCCTTCTCTGTCATGCCGGCAGCTTTGACTTCGCCTACGAGGGGAAGGCTTACCTCGCCATCCGGCAGTACCGTCACCGACGGGGAGAGGTCCGGGTGCTGCCAGACGCTGATCTGCAACTGGTCACCGGGGCCGATCTGGTACTGGGCAACGGGAGTTTCGGGGGCGGTGCTCACCGCTGCGGGGGGAGCGTTCCCACCGCCCCCGGATGCGCAACCCCAAAGGCAAACACTGGCAATGGCAATCAGGGCGATGCGTGTGTACATGGTCATCCTCCGGGTCTTCAGTAGGCGTTGCGGGAAAACAACGCGAAAGGGGTGAGGAACAGGATCTTCAGGTCAAGCCAGAGAGACCAGCGATTGATGTACTCGAGATCGCACTCCACCCGCTTCTGCATTTTCTCGACGGAGTCTGTCTCGCCGCGATGGCCACGTATCTGCGCGAGGCCCGTCATTCCGGGCTTGATCCGGTGGCGGGCGAGGTAGGCGTTAACCTTGTCGGAGTAGAACTGGTTGTGGGCTATGGCGTGCGGGCGCGGACCAACGAGGGACATCGACCCCTCGAGAACATTGAACAACTGCGGAAGCTCGTCGACGCTGGTACGGCGGATGAACCGGCCCACCCGCGTGATTCGGGGGTCATGGCGTTGGGCCTGGGTCACGGCTCCCGCATGCTCCTGATGCACGACCATGCTGCGGAACTTCAGCACCTGGAACTCGCGTCCGTCCCAACCATGACGCGGCTGACGAAAAAAAACAGGGCCACGGGAATCGAGCTTGATGGCAATGGCCGTCGCCACCATGACCGGGCAGAGGGCAATCAACGCCAACCCGGCGATGATGCGGTCCATCACCACCTTCAGAAATGCACGGCCACCGCTGATCAGCGGCGTTTCGGATAGGGTGATGAGCGGTATGCCCGCCACCTCGCGCACGCTGTGGTTCAGGAGGTTGAGACTGAAAATGTCCGGAGCCCAGATGATGTCGACATTGCAGTCGAACAGCAGTGACTGGATCTGGTCGACCTGATGGGTGAGGCGCAAAGGCAGTGCGACATACACCCTGCGAACTCCCTGTTCGCGCACGATATCAACCACTGTTGCCGTGGTGCCCAGCACAGGAACATCGGACACATCCCAGTGCGGGTTGTCGCCTGCGTACTCGGAAAGCACGCCACATACCCTGTCGGGCAGCCAGGGGTTGCGGTTGATGCTTCTTGCCAGGTGCCGGGCGAGCGGACCCGTGCCGAGCACAAGGCTGGGTATGCGTTCTGCACGCCCCCGGATGCGGTTGAAAATCGCGAGAATCAGGAGGTAGAAAACAGCCTGC
>JBILEG010000156.1:0-7578 GCA_044352225.1 Pseudomonadales bacterium
ACAGCACCGGCGCGCCGGAAAACCGGATCAGCGCCGCCACCAGCAGCATCAGCGGGGCGAAGGCGAGGAGGAGAAGACTCGCGCAGCAGAGGTCGACCAACCGCTTGGCGCGATCGTGGAGCGTGTGGGTGCCCGGCTCGCTTCGGGGAAGTCCTTCAGCGGCAGGCTCGGGCGCAACCAGGCTGAGATGCGGGGCGGCGTCCTGACGGCGGGCCCCGGTGCCGGCACGCAGGTCCTGTGCGGCAGACTCGCGCTGCGCGACCACCTGCAGACGCGCCGGCTGGCGCCACTGGCCCGCGACCATGCCGGCGGGCACGAGGTCCGACCCCACGGCTTCGCCGCGCAAGGTCACGAGAGAGATTTCATCCGACACGTCGCACCCCGGCTGCCCGACCCTGTTTGCATTCGCCGGGGGGCAGGCTGGGCGCCCCGCTCGACACAGGGGCCCACCATAGGGAGCGACTTTGTCAGTTTGGTGAAGCTATGGTTACGGCTTCGGGTCGATTGCGGGCAGGGGCGGGGCGTTCAGGCGGCGGCAGCGCCCCCCTCCACCTGCCTCAATATGCGGTAACAGCGCTCCGCAAACCGCCATTCCCCGTCCTCGCGGATGTAGCGGTCCTCGTAACACCCGCACACGCTGACGGGGGTGCCATCGGTGCGGAGCAGGGTCTCGGTGAGATACCAGCGCCCGCTCGCGTGGGGGGCATTGATCTCCAGGGTGCCGGAGCCAAGCATCATGAACACGAAAGAGAACATGCCACGGGCGCCGGCATACATCGCGAGCACCTGCTCGCGCCCCTCGGCCCGGTTGCCGAGCACCTCCCAGCAGGCCTGCTCTGCCCAGGTGGCGGCCCATGCGGGCGTATCGTCGCGGTTCACGGCGTCGATGTAACGGGCCGCGAGATCGCGTATCGCGAGGTCATCGTCGGGCAGGGGCATGTTGCGTTTCCTCGCAGGGTGGCGGTACGTGCCGGGGCTGAAGCATAGACGCCGTCAGCGCCTGCCGCCGCTGCGGTGCGGCTGCGCATGCCCGCGCCGCTCACGCACATCACCCCGCGCTGCGGTACCGGTCGAGCAATTGCCGCACGCGCTGCACATAGGTACGCGTCTCGGCGATGGGCGGCACGCCGCCGTAGCGATCCACAGCACCGGGGCCCGCGTTGTAGGCGGCGGTAGCGAGCGTGATGTCACCCTTGAACTCGGCGAGCAACATGGCCAGGTACTTCACGCCGCCTTCGATGTTCTGCTGCACCACCCACGGGTCACGCACGCCCATGTCGCTCGCCGTGCCCGGCATCAACTGCATCAGCCCCATCGCACCCTTGCGGGAACGGGCGCGGGGGTTGAAGCCGGATTCGGCGTGGATGACGGCACGCACCAGCGCGGGGTCCACGCCGTGCTCGCGCGCCGCATCCTCGATGGTGCTGCGGTACTCGGCCGTGAAGAGGCGCGTGGTGTTCCAGTTGATCCGCGAGTGCGGATCACACGCGTAACAGGAGAACTCCATCACCTCGTAGCGCTGGTCGGGCGGGACTTTGTCCGTGAACACCGGCACGCCGTCTTTCTGGCGATAGGTATAGACGCGGTAGGTGCGCACAGCTGAGCCGTCACCGAAGCTCGCCTCGGCCTCGGCCTCGGCCTCACCCTCGGCCGCAGCCGCGATGCCCGCGTGCAGCAGCAGGCCAAGGCAGCACACCCCGGCCAGCGGCAGCGCGCGCCACGGCACCGTGCGGGGAAGGATCATGCGTTGACGCGCACTGTGAAAAGGATCATGCCCCGAGCGTAGCCCAGCCCGCAGCGCACGTCCCGCGCCGCGCGCCAAAGTGCCGAGCCGCTCACAGAGAGGCATCACCAGCTGCCGAAGGGCCGCTCGGCCAATTGGCTGTTGAAGTAGCGCGGATCACCCGAGACCTCCTCGCCCAGCCACGGCGGGCGCTCGAAGCGCTCGTCGTCAGAGGAAAGCTCGATCTCGGCCAGCACCAGGCCCACGTTGGCGCCATCGAAAACGTCCACCTCCCACAGATGCCCCGCGTGGGGAATGCGGTAGCGGGTCTTGCTGACGATGCCGTCCGCGCACAACTCCGCGAGGCAGAGCTCGGCATCGGCGACGGGAATGGGGTACTCGAGTTCGCGGCGGCTGATGCCCTTGGTGGCGCCCTTCAGCGTGAGCCAGGCCTGTTCACCGGCGATGCGGACACGCACCGTGGCGCGCCCGGTCGCGGCGATGTAGGCCTGCACCAGACGCTCACCGTGCAGGCCAAGCAGCACGGCGGGATCTGCCACCAGGAATTTGCGTTCGATCTCGAGGCTCATGAATCGCTGCCCCCGGGCGCGATGGGCACACTGTCGAAACCGAAAGAAGACGCAGCCTCGCGCAGGCGGCGCACCACACCCGGCTCGAGCCGCGCACCGGCATTCAGCAACACCATCCCGCGCTCCGAGAGGAGATCCGCACCGAGCACCATCGCAGGCTGCAGCTCTGCCACGGGCACCATGTTGGCGCCCTCCACCGCGCGGGCGAAGCAGGCCGGCAAGGCGGGCGAGGCGCTTGCAGCGGGCACGGGCGCTTGCACAGGCGCGGGCGGCTCGGTCGCGATCACCTCGTAGTCGTCGATCTGCGCGAGCACACGCTGGCGCTTCATGGCGATGCGCACCGCCTCGTCCACCTTGTGCGCGTTCAGCGGCAGCAGCAGGCAGCCGTCGGCATCGAGCCCGAGCGCGGCCTGCACCAGCCAGCGCTCGGCTGCCTCGGCCATCAGCACGAAAGGTACGTCCAACGGAAAACCCGTGCGCCCGACGCGAATCTCTTTCAGCAAGCGCAGGCCATCGCCCTGGGGCAGGCTGTAATCGCAGACGAGGAGGTCGATGGCTTTGAGGGGGCGAGCGAGCGCGTCTTCCATGCTGGAGCGCGTCTGCACGAGAGCACCGCTCGCAGAGAGGAAGTCTGCCACCACGCGCCGCAGGAAAGCGTTGTGGCTGATCACCAGGAAGACGCGGCGCTCGCTCTGGTCGCCGCCTTTCTCGGCGATCTCGCGGGGAATGCCCAGGCGCTCCCACCAGGGAATCGTGTGCATGGGTGGCCGGCCTCCTCAGTCCGCGAAGACGGTGCCGAGGCCGAGCGCCTCGACGCGCGCCACGCAGAGCCGCGCGATCGCGGTGTCCTGCACGCCCACACCGGTGAGATCGCAGATGCTGATCTCCTCCTCACGCTGCCGGCCGGGGCGCAGGCCCGCGGCCAGTTCGCCGAGTTCGGCCACGTCCTCGATGGCACCCGCTCGCAAGTGGCGCATCTCGCCCAGTTGCGCGCATTGCCGGCGGCTGTCGCAAGCAAGGATCGAGGCGGCCTCCAGCACACCGTGCCCGAGCTCCTGCTTGTGCTCACCATCTGCACCCACCGCGGTGATGTGCAGGCCCGGGTGCAACCACTGCGGCTGCAGGAAGGGCGTGGCGGCGGGCGTGGCAGTGATCACCACCTGGCTCTCGTGCACCAGCTGCGCGGGATCATCCATGGCCCGTACCTCGATGCCGAGTTCGGCTTCCATCTCCTCGACGTAACGTCTGCGGTTGGCAAGGGTCTGCGCATGCACCAGCACACGGCGCACATCCCGCACCAGCCGCAGGCAGCGCACCTGCCACCGTGCCTGCTGGCCCGAACCGAAGACGCCCACCGTGTGCACGTCGAGGGGGGCGAGATGACGCGCGGCCACGGCACCGGCCAGCCCCGTGCGCAGATCCGTGAGGTAACCGTTGTCGAGCAGCACGGACTTCAGAAAACCCGTTTCGGCGCTCATCAGCACCATCATGCCGCTGCCGGAAGGCAGGCCGCGCGCGCTGTTTCCGGGGAATCCGGACGCAATCTTGATGGCGAAGGAATCGAGGCCCTTGATGTAAGCGGTCTTCACGTCCACCTCGCCGCCGGCGGCGTGGATGTCGACGCGGATCACGGGCGGCATGCTGACGCGCCCCGAGGACAGCGCCACGAAGGCCTCCGCGACGGCATCAAGGGCGGCAGGCTCCGCGCCCACGGCCCGGCGGATGGCTGATTCGGGCACGATGCTGACGCTCATGGGGGCTCCCTTGCGCTTCCACGCTGCAGTGGGCGCAATCTACCATGCCGCTCCCGTCCACCGCCCGGAGCCTCTCATGCACAGCGATTCCTTCGATGCCACAGCGATCGCGGCCAACGTGGATGCCGCCGCCACACGCATCGCACCCTGGATCCGCCGCACGCCGGTGGAGCGTTCGGGTTACCTCTCGACGCTCACGGGGGCGGATATATGGATGAAGCTCGAGAACCAGCAGGTCACGGCCTCGTTCAAGGCGCGTGGCGCCTTCAATGCGCTGCTCTCGCTCGACGACGCCACGCGGGCGCGGGGCGTGGTCACCTCATCTACCGGCAACCACGCCAACGCCATGGCGCACGCCATGCCGCTGCTCGGCGTTGAAGGCGAGATCTGGGTGCCCGAGACGGTCTCCCCGGTAAAGCGCGCGCAACTCGAGATGCGCGGCGCACGCCTCAAGCTGCTCGGCGGCGATCCGGGCGAGGTCGAGGGACTCGCCCGTCAGGAGGCCGAGCGCAGCGGCAGGCACTATGTCTCGCCCTACAACGACCACGACGTGGTGGCAGGCCAGGGCACCATCGCCGTCGAACTGCTGGAGCAGCTTGCGGGCATCGACGAGATCCTCGTGCCCGTGGGCGGCGGCGGACTGGTCTCCGGCATCGCGGCCTTCCTCAAGGCCCGCAAGCCCGCACTCAAGGTAACCGGCGTGCTCCCCGAGAACTCCCCTGTCATCAGCGAATCCGTGAAGGCGGGACATCTGTTCGAGGTGCCCTGGACCGAGTCGCTCTCGGATGCCACGGTGGGCTGGGCCGAGCCCGGCTCCATTACCTTCCCCATGTGCCGGGACTGGGTCGATGACTGGGTGCTGGTGAGCGAGGCGCGCATCCGCGAGTCCCTGCGCATGAACATCGACATGCACTCGATGCTGGTCGAGGGCGCCGGTGCGCTCGCCGGTGGCGCGCTCCTCGCCGAGCCCGCGCGCTGGGCGGGCAAGCGCGTGGTGCTGTTGATTTGCGGGGCGCGTATCGCGGCCTCGACGCTGGCCAAGGTTCTGGCAGGCGGATGAGCCTGTGTAGAATGCCTCCAAACCATAAGCCCGGACCCCGGGACGCGAGCCGTACATGAGCCTCCCGCCTACCCCAAAGCCCGTCTTCTATACGTGGATGCGCCGCAAGTCGGTGCGCGCACTACGCCGCAGCCATGCGGAACACAGCAAAGCCCACGGCGGACTGAAGCGCGTGCTGGGGCTCTGGTCACTGGTCGCCATCGGCATCGGCTGCACCATCGGCGCGGGGATCTTCGTGATGCCGGGCGTGGTGGCCGCCACCCACGCGGGCCCGGGCATCCTGCTCTCTTTCATGCTCGCGGCCGTGGCCTGCGCCATCGCTGCACTCTGTTATGCGGAACTCGCCGTGATCATCCCCGCGGCGGGCAGCGCCTACAGCTACACCTACGCCACACTGGGCGAACTCGCCGCCTGGCTGATCGGCTGGAACCTGCTGCTGGAATACGGACTGGCCAACAGCGCGGTAGCCGCGGGATGGGGCGGCTATCTGGGGCAGATCCTGGGAAGCGTGGGCCTCGCGCTGCCTCCTGAACTCATGTACGCGACCGGGCAAGCGATCCCCGGCGGCGGCACCGGCTGGATCAACCTGCCGGCGGTGATCGCGATCGTGCTGCCCACCTTCCTGCTGCTGCTCGGCATCCGCGAGAGCGCACGCTTCAACAACGCGCTGGTCGCGGCCAAGATTCTGGTGCTGATCCTGTTTGTCGCGCTCTGCCTGCCGGCGGTGAAGTCGGGCCACTTCACGCCCTTCCTGCCCTTCGGCTGGCAGGGGGTGATCTCCGGTGCAGGCGTGCTGTTCTTCCTGTTCGTGGGCTTCGACGCGGTGTCCACCGTGGCGGAGGAATGCGTGGATCCTCAGCGCGACCTGCCGCGCGCCATCCTGATCGGACTGGGCCTGATCGCGCTGCTCTACGTCAGCGTGACTTTCGTGCTGCTCGGAATCATCCCGCCGGCGGAACTGGGCACCGTCCAGGAACCGCTCGCCCACGGCCTCGACATGACGGGCCACCCGGTGGCCGCATGGGTGCTCTCGGCCGTGGCGGTGGTGGGGATCCTTGGGATCGTGCTGGTGGGCTCCATCGGCCAGACGCGCATCCTCTACGTCATGTCGCGCGACGGCCTGATGCCGCGCTTCATGGGTGCCATCCATGCGCGCACCGGTACGCCCGCCGCCTCCACGCTGCTGCTGGGCGCGGTCACGGCCGTGCTGGCGGGCACCATCCCGCTCGATGCGCTCGCAGACCTGGTGAGCATCGGCACGCTCGCGGCTTTCAGTGCAGTCTCGCTCGCCGTGATCGCGCTCCGCGTCCAGGAACCGGCGCTGGAGCGCAAGTTCCGCGCCCCCGGCTCCCCCTGGCTGCCGATCATCGGCATTGCCATCAACCTCTGGCTGATGTCCGCGCTCTCGCAGGCAGTCTGGATCCGTTTCGGCATCTGGATCGTGCTGGGGCTGGTGATCTATTTCGTCTGGGGCATGCGCTCGGCGGGGAACGTCTTCGACGCCAACCGCGAGGCCGAGCCCGAGGAACCGCCACCGCTGTCACAGTGAGTGCCTACACTTAGCCGCACGCCTTACCGAACCAGAGGGAGCAGACATGCGCCGCAGCACCATCGCCATCGCCATCGCACTGGCCAGCACCGCCGCACAGGCACAGCTGATCGAGGAGATCATCGTCACCGCGCAGAAGCGCGCCGAGAACGTCATGGATGTGCCCATCGCCATCACGGCGTTTTCGGGCGATGCCCTGGAGAAACTGGGCACCCGCTCGCTCACCGACATCGGCCGCTTCACGGCCGGCGTCGACATGAACAACAACAAGTCCCTGCAGCCCACCTACAGCATCCGCGGTGTGGAGACCAATGACTGGACCATCGGCTCCGACCCCGCGGTCGCGGTGTACGTCGATGGGGTCTATGCCGCCCGCGGCGCTGGCGCCGAGGCCGCCTTCGTCGACGTGGAGCGCATCGAGGTACTGAAAGGCCCGCAGGGCACACTCTTCGGCCGCAATGCCACGGGCGGCGCGATCCACATCCTCACGCACAAGCCCTCGCAGGAAACCGAGGCCCGCGTGAAGCTCACGGGCGGCGACTACGGCCGACGCAACATCGAGGCCATGTACAACACGCCGCTGTCCGACAACGTCGCCCTGCGCGTCACGGGCAGCGTGCTGCGCCGCGACGGCTACGTCGACAACCTGAACGGCGAGGATGTGAACGACGAGAACCGCAAGAACGTGCGCCTCGCGCTGCTGTGGGATGTTTCAGACAGTACCGAAGCCATCCTGCGCTACGCCTACGAAGACATGGACCAGACGGGCGGAGTGACCAGCACGCTGAACGCTGCCGCCTTCGAGGCCGCCAACCCGGGCCGGAGCTGGGATCCCTTCGGCGCGGGCGCCTGGGACGCTCCCGAGCAAAAAGAAGCCCGCGAGATGTCTTCGGCCAGTCTGG
>JBILEG010000157.1:0-7525 GCA_044352225.1 Pseudomonadales bacterium
CCTCGATCATCTCGAGGCCCTTGTTCATCATCGTCGCGGAGTCGACCGAAATCTTCCGCCCCATCACCCAGTTCGGATGGGCGACGGCCTGCTCGGGGGTGACCGCCTCAAGGCTCTCCAGCGGAGATGAGCGGAAGGGTCCTCCGGATGCCGTCAGCAGCAAGCGACGCACGGATGCCGGGGTATCGCCCGTGCGATAGCCCCCGGGCAAGCACTGGAAAATCGCGTTGTGCTCGCTGTCGATGGGCAGCAGCTCTGCACCTCCCTCCTGCACGGCAGACATGAAGAACCGGCCGGCCATGACCAGCGATTCCTTGTTGGCCAACAGAAGCCGCTTGCCCGAGCGGGCGGCAGCCACGGTGGGCGCCAGTCCTGCCGCTCCCACGATGGCCGCCATCACGGTATCTGCACCGGGATCCGCCGCGATCTCTTCCAGACCGGATTCACCCTCGAGCACTTCGATGGCAAGGCCGTCTGCGTGCAGAGCCGCGCGGAGGTTGCGTGCGGACGCTGCATCCGCCACCGCTGCATACCGTGGTTGCCAGCGACGACATTGCTGCAGGAGGTCCTCCCAGCGACTGCCGCAGGACAAAGAGCGGACCGCAAAACGCTCCGGGTGCCGGGCAACGACATCAAGCGTGCTTTCACCGATTGACCCGGTGGAACCGAGAATACAAACCTGCCTGGGCGCGCTCATGCCGCAAATCCTCCGCTCATCAGGGCGCCCAGCGCGAACACGGGCAAGCCCGCGGTAAGACTGTCAAGGCGATCGAAAAGTCCACCGTGTCCGGGCAACAGGGAGCCGCTGTCCTTGATGCCTGAGAATCGCTTGAGCATGCTCTCGAGAAGATCGCCCACCACCGCCGCGATTGCGGTCACCAGACACACCAGCAGCCAGAGCAAGAGGCGGGTTTCGCCCATCCCCGTCCAGCAGCCAACGGCAAGCGCGAGGCAAAGGCTCGCGATCAGACCGCCACAAAATCCGGACCAGGTCTTTGCCGGACTGACCTGAGGCATGAGTTTGGGACCGCCAAAGGCGCGCCCGGCAAAGAACGCTCCGATGTCGACGAAGACGATCAGCGCGATGCAGAAAAGCAGCAACCACTCCCCGTAGTCGAGCGAGCGCAGGTACATGACTGCCAACCACGGCGGGACCAGCACACACAGTCCGAGCAGAGCCCTGCAGGGAACGGAACCCCACACCAAAGCGCCCCGCGGATACGCCACCACCGCAAGGGCTGCCGCCCCCCACCCGGCCCCCGTGGCGAGCAGAAGGGGCGCGAACAGTTCTGTACCGGGCCCTGCTGAGACGGCAGCGAGCACCATCGTTGCTGCAGCGAGCGCGACGAAGCCCAGGCGACTGACTGTACGGTCAAGCCCCGTGAGGGCAGACCATTCCCACGCAGCACCCAGGATAAGAAACCCGATGAGGGCATCGAGGATGCGGGCCGGGGCGAAAAGGATCAGAAGGGCTGCCGGCACCGCCATCGCGAGCCCGGTGCGGATCCGCTGCATCAGCATCGGGCGACCCCGG
The DNA here is from genome assembly GCA_044352225.1 of Pseudomonadales bacterium. GTDB lineage: Bacteria > Pseudomonadota > Gammaproteobacteria > Pseudomonadales > UBA5518 > UBA5518. The sequence goes on from JBILEG010000157.1 coordinate 1,535, forward strand.
CCACAGGCACCGGGCGCGCACCGAAGCGCCGTTCTCGCCGTGCGTAGTCCTGCAGCGCAGCCTCGAGTTGGGTCTCATCAAACTCGGGCCAGAAACAGTCCGAGAAATACAACTCCGTATAGGCGAGCTGCCAGAGCAGGAAGTTGCTGATGCGATGGTCACCGCCCGTGCGAATGAGGAGGTCAGGGCGCGGAAGATCCGACAGGCTGAGCCCGGCCTCGATGTCCGCCATGCAGATCGTCGCCGGATCGAGTCTGCCCGCGGCGGCCTCGGCAGCCAGCCTGCGCGCGGCCTCGACAATGTCCCACCGTCCACCGTAATCGGCGGCGATGACCAGCGTAAGCGCCGTGTTGCCGGCCGTGATGGCTTCCGACTCTTCCATCAACGCAGCGAGTCGGGGTGGGAAGCGGCTGCGTTCGCCGATGATCCGCAGCCTGACGCCGTTCTGGTGCAGTCTGCGGACCTCGGCGCGCAGGTAGCGGAAGAACAAGGCCATGAGGCCCCGCACTTCCTCGCGAGGACGCGCCCAGTTCTCGCTGCTGAACGCAAAAAGGGTGAGGACTTCGATCCCCTCCCGCAGACAGGCATCGAGATGCCTGCGGATCACTTCGACCCCGGCGCGATGCCCTGCGATCGCCGGCAGACCGCGGGCCCGGGCCCACCGGCCATTGCCGTCCATGATGATGGCGACGTGGCGCGGCACCCTGTCGCGGGGGGCTGGCACCGGATCGCTCGCGGCGATGTGCGTGGGCATCTCGGGGCGTCCGTAGCTCAGACGATCATCAGGTCCTTTTCCTTGACCGCGAGCATCTGATCGATCTCGGCGATGAAGCGGTCAGTGAGCTTTTGCACGTCCTCTTGCGCACGACGCTCTTCATCCTCGGAGATCTCCTTCTCCTTCAGCAGATCCTTGAAATCGCCGTTCACGTCCCGACGGATGTTGCGGATGGAGACCCGCGCGTGCTCGGCCTCGTGACGGGCCTGCTTGATGTAGCCCTTGCGCGTTTCCTCGGTGAGTGCGGCCATGGGCACGCGGATCACCTGACCGGCGCTGGAGGGATTGAGGCCGAGGTCCGACTTCATGATCGCGCGCTCCACCTCGGCTACCATGCCCTTCTCCCAGGGCGTCACAACCAGCATGCGCGCCTCTTCGACCGTGACGTTGGCAACCTGGTTGATGGGAACGTCATTGCCGTAGTACGACACGCGCACCGTGTCGAGAATGCCGGGATGCGCACGCCCGGTGCGAATCTTGTTCATGGCCGACGCGAGGGACTCCACGCTCTTGCGCATGCGCTGTTCCGCATCGATTTTCAGGTCGTTGATCATCCGAGGGGGCCTCCGTACGCCCGGGTCATTCGATCAGAGTGCCTTCATCACCGCCCATCACGATGCTGAGCAGGGCTCCTGCCTTGTCCATCGCGAACACGCGCACCGGCATGTGGTGATCCCGGCAGAGGCAGATGGCGGTGAGGTCCATGACACCGAGTTTGCGGTCAAGGACTTCGTCATAACTGAGGCGCTCGAAGCGCACGGCATCGGGGTTTTTCACCGGGTCTGCGGTGTAGACACCATCGACCTTGGTGGCTTTCAGCACGAGTTCCGCCTCGACCTCGATCGCGCGCAGGCAGGCAGAGGAGTCGGTGGTGAAAAAGGGGTTGCCCGTGCCGGCGGCGAAGATCACGACATCGCCCTGCCCCAGATGACGGATCGCCTTGCGCCGATCGTAGTGATCAACGACCCCGCTCATGGGGATCGCGGACATGATGGACGAGGAAATATTGGATCGCTCGAGCGCGTCACGCATGGCAAGCGCATTCATGACGGTGGCCAGCATGCCCATGTGGTCACCGGTCACGCGGTCCATCCCTGCGGCATGGAGAGCTGCGCCGCGGAACAGGTTGCCCCCGCCGATGACGAGCCCGACTTGCACACCGATCCCCACCAACTGCCCCACTTCAAGGGCCATCCGGTCGAGGATCTTGGGGTCTATGCCGTAACCCTCGGTGCCGGTGAGGGCTTCTCCGCTCAGCTTGAGCAGGATCCGCTTGTACTTGTTGTCCTTGGCCTTCTGTTTCTGCATCGCGACGTCCGGCTCAGGTTCGGAATGGGGCGGGAGTCTAACGACTTCCGCCCGCCGCGTCTGCCGCTCCGGGGAAGGATCAGCCTTTCAGCTGTGCCGCAACCTCGGCGGCGAAGTCCTTTTCTTCCTTCTCGATGCCCTCGCCCACCTCGAAACGCACGAAGCCAGCCAGCGTTGCACCGCCTTTTGCGAGCAGTTTGGCGACCGTGATGTCGGGATCCTTGACGAAGGGCTGCTCCGAGAGGCTGATCTCCGCGAGGTACTTGCGCACCCGTCCGTCGACCATCTTGGCGACGATGTCCGCCGGCTTGCCGCTGTCGGCGGCCTGAGCCGTGTAGATCTCGCGCTCTTTCTCGATGACCGCCGCAGGCACTTCCGCAGGGGTGCCGAACTGGGGGTTCTGGGCAGCAACATGCATGGCGATATCGCGCGAGAGTTCGGCGTCGCCGCCGTTCAGGGCGACCAGGACCGCGATGCGGCTGTTGCCGTGGACGTAGCTGCCGAGGTTCGCGCCGTCGACGGAGAGTTGCCGCACGCGTCGGACGGAGATGTTCTCGCCGATCTTCTGCACCAGCGCCTGGCGCTCGGTTTCGATGGCGCCAGCCGTGATTGCGGCGACGTCTTCGCTGGCCGAGGCCAGCGCCGCGTCGGCCACGCGCTCGACGAAGCCGAGGAAGTTCGAGTCCCTCGCGACGAAGTCGGTCTCGCTGTTGACTTCGAGCAGCATGCCGCGCGAACCCGCGACGCGCACTGCGACGGCGCCGTCAGCGGCGATGCGGCCGGCCTTCTTGGCGGCCTTCATGCCGCTGGACTTGCGCAGTTCCTCTACCGCGAGGTCGATGTCGCCACCGGCCTCCACCAGGGCTTTCTTGCACTCCATCATGCCGAGCCCGGTACGCTCGCGCAGTTCCTTCACCAGGGATGCGGTGATCTCTGCCATGAGTAAATCCTCCAGTAACAGGGGGTTGATGCAGAAGCGGCGGCCGGGGGGCCGCCGCTTGGGGTCGAGCGTCAGCAGACCTGGGCCTCAGGCGCCCTGCTCTGGCGCGACTTCGACGAACTCGTCCTTCTGCGGGATGCCACTGGCGTCGCCGCGACCGGCAAGACAGGCGTCCGCGATCGCGCTCACGTAGAGGCGCACGGCGCGTATGGAGTCGTCATTACCGGGAATGAGGTAGTCGATACCGCTCGGATCGCTGTTGGTGTCGCAGATGCCGATCACCGGAATGCCGAGCTTGTTGGCTTCGCTGATGGCAATGCGCTCGTGGTCGACATCGACCACGAAGATGGCGTCGGGCAGGCCACCCATGTCCTTGATGCCGCCGATGCTCTGCTCGAGCTTGCCCATGAGGCGGGTGCGCATCAGGGCCTCTTTCTTCGTCAATTGGGCGAAGGTACCGTCCTGGCTCTGCTGCTCAAGCTCGCGCAGGCGCTTGATGGAGGCGCGGATGGTCTTGTAGTTGGTCAGCATGCCGCCCAGCCAGCGCTGGTTCACGAAGGGCATGCTGGCCCGGCGAGCCTCTTCCTCGACGATCCGGCTGGCGGAACGCTTGGTGCCCACGAAGAGCAGCCGGTTCTTGTTCGACGACAACTGGCGCACGAAGGCCAGCGCGTTGTTGAACGCGGGTACCGTGTGCTCGAGGTTGATGATGTGAACCTTGTTGCGGGCACCGAAGATGAAGGGCTTCATCTTGGGATTCCAATAGCGGGTCTGGTGGCCGAAGTGCACGCCAGCCTGCAGCATTTCTTTCATGGAAACGGTAGTCATGTATCACCTGCAATGTAGGGTTGAGCCTCCACGCACCCCGGCAACCAACCCCTCGGCCTCCCTGGGGAGGATTCGGGGCACCCTGGCTGTCGTGCCGGTGCGTGTGTGTCATTCCCGATCTCCAGACGCCGCAGCCGGTGGCTGCGTTGCGTGGTACCGAGCGCTCCGGGGAATCCCGAAGCGGCGAGCCTTATAACACAGGGGCTTCTGCCTGCAGAAGCCACCCGATCCGCGGGGTGGCAAAGTCCCGTTATCGGTTGCACCTCGCGCAGGGGGCGTGAGCGGAGCGATCAGTTACACTCGCGTCCACCCCTGCAGAGCAAGTCGTGGACCCCAGAACATGCATGACCAAGAGGGCGTCACACGCCCCACCACCCTGCCGCCGACGGGCCGCATCAAGACGCCGGAAGAGATCGGCAAAATGCGGGTGGCCGGCCGGCTGGCCGCCGAAGTGCTGGAGATGATAGCCCCGTACGTGCAACCCGGCGTAAGCACGGGGGAGCTCGATACCATCTGCCACGCATACATGGTGGACGTCCAGCAGGCGATACCGGCGCCCCTGAATTACCACGGGTTCCCCCGCTCGATCTGCACCTCCCCCAACCAGGTGGTCTGCCACGGGATTCCGTCGGAGAAGAAACTCCTGAAGTCGGGTGACATCGTCAACGTCGACATCACCGTCATCAAGGACGGTTACCACGGCGATACCAGCGCGATGTTCCTTGTGGGCAAGGTCGACACCCACGCAGAGCGCCTTGTCAGGATCACGCAGGAGTGCCTCTACCGCGCGATAGAACTGGTGCGGCCCGGTGCGCGGCTCGGTGATATCGGCTGTGTCATACAGCAACACGCGGAAGGCAATTACTACACCGTGGTGCGCGAGTACTGCGGGCACGGCATCGGAGCCCAATTCCACGAGGAGCCGCAGGTACTGCACTACGGCAAACCCGGCACCGGCGACGAGCTCCACGAAGGCATGACTTTCACCATCGAGCCGATGATCAACGCCGGCAAACGCTTCACCAAGCTCTCCAAACGGGACGGCTGGACGGTGGAGACGCAAGACGGCCGGCTCTCCGCACAGTGGGAACACACGCTGCTCGTTACGGCCTCGGGCTGCGAGGTCCTCACAGCACGCCGCGAGGAACCCTGGTACCAGGCGCAGGCATGAGCGTGGCAGACACCCCGCTGTCCGAAAACGAACTCGCAAAAGCCTTCGCCGCGGGCGATTCACCCCGGAGCATCATGCGCAACCAGCTCGCTGCTGTGCGCAAGGAGCTCGACCGCCGGTTCATGGCGCGAGACGACATCCGTATCCTCGTCAGGGAGCGCGCGCGCGAACTCGATGTACTGATGCGTTGCCTCTGGGCGCACTGCGGGCTCTCCGGCTGCGCGGACATCACACTGGTGGCCGTGGGTGGCTATGGGCGCGGGGAACTGCACCCGCACTCCGACATCGACCTGCTGGTGTTGCTCGCAGACGAGCACGCGCGCACGGCTAGAGCGGAATCCATAGAACACTTCGTGACGCTCACCTGGGACATGGGCCTGATCGTGGGCCACAGCGTGCGCACCCTTGCCGACTGCGCTGCGGTGGGCTCGACCGACATCACGATAGCCACAAGCCTGATGGAGGCGCGTGCCGTGGCCGGGGACGAGACCCAGATGCCGCGCCTTCGCGAGAGCACCGGCCCGGACTGCATCTGGCCGAATGCCGCGTTTTTCCGCGCCAAATGGGATGAGCAGATCGCCCGCCACCGCAAGTACGACAACACCGAATACAACCTGGAGCCCAACATCAAGGGCTGCCCCGGCGGGCTCAGGGACATACAGACCGTGGCCTGGGTGGCAAAACGGCACTTCCGGGCCGAGCGCACGCGGGAACTGGTGGATCGGGGATTCCTCACGGCGACCGAGTACCAGACCCTGACTACCGGAAAGCACTTCCTGTGGCGCGTGCGCTACGCGCTGCACATGCTGGCCGACCGACCCGAAGACCGCCTGCTCTTCGACTTCCAGCTGAGCATCGCGAAGCTCTTCGGCTACGAGGACGACGACAAGGGGCTCGCCGTAGAGCACTTCATGAAGGATTACTTCCGCTGGGTGCTGAAGCTCGGCGTACTGAACGAGATGCTGGTGC
>JBILEG010000160.1:0-7361 GCA_044352225.1 Pseudomonadales bacterium
ATTGCCATCCATGAGGATGTGGTCGATGCCGAGGATGTGCGGCGCGATATTGCCACCCCGCTTCACGCGCAGCCCGAGCGGGCAGTCGAAGTGCTTGAGCGCATACTGCTGCCCGAGCTCCAGCGCGTGGATGTTCGGGCTGATCAGCTTGTCCTTGCCCTTGAACTGGTCCGAGATCAGGTCTTTCAGCACCTGGAAATCGATCTGCAGAAGCGCCGAGAGCGCGCCTACATAGATCATGTTCTTGAAGAGAAGCCGCTGGCGCGCGTCGGTGTATTCGCGCAGGCAGATTTCGGTAAGCGGCAGCCCGATGTAGTTCACGTCCTCGCGCACCAGCCGCGGGTCGATGGGCTTGGTGGAGTCGTAGAGGAAGTAGCCGCCCGGCTCCACCTCCTTCACGTCACGCTCCATGCTCTGCGGGTTCACGCAGACCATCAGGTCAACGCCGCCGCGACGACCGAGGTAACCCTTGTGACTGACACGGACCTCGTACCAGGTGGGCAGGCCCTGGATGTTCGAGGGGAAGATGTTCCTCGGGCTCACGGGAATGCCCATCCGGAAGATCGACTTCGCGAAGAGGCTGTTGGCGCTCGCCGAGCCCGTGCCGTTGACGTTGGCGAACTTGACGACGAAATCGTTTACCGCTTGCTTGGCGCGCATGCCTGTCCCGCCTTGGTCACGTTGTAGAGGAATTTCTGCATGTCCCACGCACCGGTGGGGCAGCGCTCGGCGCAGAGCCCGCAATGCAGGCAGACGTTCTCGTCCTTGACCATCACCCTGCCCGTCTGCGCCAGCGTGGCCGAGACGTAGAGATCCTGACCGGCATCACGGGCGGGCGCACGGAGTGCGCCGCGCAGAGCGGGCTCTTCGGCGTTGGCCGTGAAATTGATGCAGTCAACGGGGCAGATGTCGACGCAGGCATCACACTCGATGCAACGTGATGTCGTGAACACCGTCTGCACATCGCAGTTCAGGCAGCGCTGCGCCTCGGCGAGCGCCGTGCGGGTGTCGAAGCCGAGTTCAACTTCGAGCTTGCGGTTCTTCAGCGTGAGGGCCGGATCTGCATGCGGCACCTTGAAACGGTGGTCGTCGGAGACACCGTTGTCATAACTCCACTCGTGCATCCCCATCTTCTGGCTGATCAGCGTCACGCCCGGCGCCGGGCGCTCGCGCACGCTCTGGCCGCGGCAGAAGAGATCGATGGAAATCGCGGCCTGGTGCCCGTGCGCCACGGCCGTGATGATGTTTTTCGGGCCGAGCGCGGCATCACCGCCGAAGAAGACTTTGGGCACCGTGCTCTGAAAGGTCACAGGATCCACCACGGGCACATCCCATTTGCCGAACTCCACACCGATGTCACGCTCGATCCACGGGAAGGCGTTTTCCTGGCCGATGGCGATCAGCACGGCATCGCAGGGAAACTCGGCCACCTCACCGGTGGGCACGAGGCTGCGGCGGCCCTTGTCGTCGTAACGCACCTCTACCAGTTCGAAGCTCATGCCGGTCAGGCGGCCGTTGTCGTGCAGGAAGGCGCGCGGCACGTGGTTGTTGATGATCGGGATGCCCTCCGCCATGGCATCTTCCTTTTCCCACGGCGAGGCTTTCATCTTGGCGAATTCGGAACGTACGATGACTTTCACGTCATCGCCGCCCAGACGACGCGCCGTGCGGCAGCAGTCCATTGCGGTGTTGCCACCACCGAGCACGATCACGCGCTTGCCGATGCTGTCGATGTGGTCGAAGGCCACGCTCGAGAGCCAATCGATACCGACATGGATGGAGGCGGCGGCTTCACTGCGCCCGGGCAGGTCGAGATCACTTCCGCGCGGTGCACCGGTGCCCACAAAGACGGCGTCGTACTCCTTGGCCAGCACCTCGCTCAGGCTGTCGACGCGGCGATTGAAGAATGCCCTGACGCCCATGTCGAGGATGTAGCCCGTTTCCTCGTCGAGCACGCCCGGCGGCAGTCGGAACACGGGAATCTGGCTGCGCATCATGCCGCCGGCCTTCGGCTGGTCGTCGAAGATATCGATCTCGTAGCCGAGGGGCATCAGGTCCCTGGCGACGGTGAGCGAGGACGGCCCAGCACCGATCAGCGCGATGTGCTTGCCGTTCTTGCGCCGGGGAATCTTGGGCATGAACTCGACGACGCTGCCCTTGTTGTCAGCGGCGGCGCGCTTCAGGCGACAGATGGCCACGGGATCGGTCTCGATACGCCCACGCCGGCAGGCAGGCTCGCAGGGGCGGTCGCAGGTGCGCCCCAGGATGCCGGGGAAGACATTCGACTCCCAGTTGACCATGTAGGCGTCGGTGTAGCGTTCGGCGGCGATCATGCGGATGTACTCCGGCACGGGCGTGTGCGCGGGGCAGGCGTACTGGCAATCGACGACCTTGTGGAAATACTCGGGATTACCGATGTCGGTGGGCTTCACGCTGTACTGGCTCCTTGCGACGAGGGGTCAGGGTCAGACAGGTTCGCAACGCGCGCTGGACCCTGACAGGTGAATTGTATGCGACGACGTCCAATCCGGCTCATCTGTCGAGGTGACGACAGGGGCGGAGATTTCTCCACATTCACGGGACAAGCGCCTCGTGGGCCTGCAGATAGTCGAGCAGTTGCTGCTCGTCCCAGACCTCGATGCCGAGCGCTTCGGCCTTGGCGAGTTTGGAGCCTGCCCCCGGCCCCGCGACCACCAGCCGTGTCTTGGCGCTCACGCTCCCCGACATGCGGGCTCCGAGACGGCCAAGGCGCTCGCTCGCGGCCTCGCGTGTCATCGATTCCAGCGTGCCGGTCAACACCACGCTTGCGCCCTCCAGCGGTCCGCCGCCGGAGGGCATCTCGACGGCGGGCCAGTGGACACCCGCCTCCAGCAAGCGCGTTATCAGAGCCCGGTTGCGGGCATCGGCACAGAAGGCCGCGATATGGCCGGCCACTATGGGTCCAACGTCCGGCACTTGCTGCAACCGCGTGGCGTCGGCCTCGAGCAACGGCTCGAGCGCACCGAAATGCCGCGCCAGCGCGCGTGCGGTGGCCTCACCGACCTCCCGCATGCCGAGCGCAAACAGGAAGCGCTCGAGTGTCGTCGCCTTGCTCGTCCCTATGGCAGCGACGAGGTTCTCGGCTGACTTTCGCCCCATGCGATCCAGCAACGCGAGGCTACCGACATCCAGGTGATAGAGATCGGCAACGTCACCCACAAGCCCTGCCGCAAGTAACTGCTCGACGACTTTTTCTCCGAGCCCGTCGATATCCATCGCGCGGCGAGCGGCAAAATGCAGCAGTGCCTCACGTTGCTGCGCAGGGCACAGCAGGTTCCCGGTGCAACGGGCAACGGCCTCACCGGCCAGCCGCTCGATGGGCGAACCGCAAGCGGGGCACTGCTGCGGCAGACTGACCGGCATCGCATCCACAGGCCGGCGCTCGAGCACGACCCGCGCGACCTGCGGGATCACATCACCCGCGCGGCGCACGATCACGGTGTCTCCGCGCATCAGTCCGAGGCGCTCGATCTCGTCCATGTTGTGGAGGGTGGCGTTGCTGACGGTGACGCCACCGACGAAGACCGGCGCCAAGCGCGCCACCGGCGTGATCGCACCGGTACGACCGACCTGGAACTCAACGTCCTCCAGTCGCGTCATCTCTTCATCTGCGGGAAACTTGTGGGCCACAGCCCAGCGCGGGGCGCGCGCGACGAAACCGAGACGCTCCTGAAGCGCGATGCTGTCGACCTTGAAGACGATGCCGTCGATATCATGCGCTAGCGTGGGCCGGCGCTGCAGCAAGTCTTCGTAGTAGGCGAGACACGCAGCGACACCATCGGCAACCCGCACCTCGGGGCTGCACCGCAGGCCCCACTCCTTCAGTTGCGCGAGCAGCAGCGACTGACGCTGCGGCAAGCCGCCCGTCGAGACGCCCACACCATAGGCGCAGAATTCCAGCGGACGCTGCGCGGTGATGCGCGGGTCGAGTTGACGCAGGCTCCCCGCCGCCGCATTGCGCGGGTTGACGAAGGTTTTGCCATCCGTATCGAGCGCGCGTCGATTGAAAGCCTCGAAGCCCGCGCGCGGCATGTAGACCTCGCCGCGCACCTCGAGACGTGCCGGCCAACCCTCTCCACGCAGGCGCAGCGGAATGCTGGGAATGGTCCTGACGTTGGCCGTGATGTCCTCGCCGGACGAGCCGTCACCCCGCGTGGCGCCGCGCACCAGAAGACCCTGTTCGTAGAGCAGGCTGAGCGCGACGCCATCGAGCTTGGGCTCGCAGCAATAGCGGATATCTCCTGTCTCCACGAGCCGCTCGCGCACACGGCGGTCAAAGCCGCGCAGCTCATCTTCGCTGAAGACGTTGTCCAGCGAGAGCATGGGAACCTCGTGCCGGACGCTGGTGAATGCCTCCAGGGCAGCACCACCCACGCGCTGCGTGGGGGAGTCAGGTGTGACGAGTTCAGGGTGCTGCGCCTCGAGTTCGCGCAGGCGGCGCATGAGCCGGTCGTACTCGGCATCCGGTACCGAGGGATCGTCGAGGACGTAGTAACGGTGGTTGTGGCGCGCCAGCTCCTCGCGGAGTTGGCCGATCTCGGCGCGTACGTCTGCGTCGGAGCCCGGCATGCGACGTGGTTCGTCCGGGCCCGTCAGCGCCGGGCGCGCGCGCGGAGCGCAAAATCGCGGATGCGTTCGCGGCAGTGTTCACCCGTCTGCTGGGTGAACACGCTGTTGGTGTCGTCGCGCAGTTCCCCGTCACAGTACTTGGCTACCGCACGCGCGGTTTCAAGCATGCAGTCGAATGCCTCCAGCGGCTTCTGTGGCTCGCCGAGCCGCATCAGGAAGCCAAGCCCGCGGGTGCTGAAACTCTCGTCCAGTCCCGAATCGAAGACGCCCTGCGCGGTGCCGTTGAACACCGTGAACTGGATCGCACCATCACCCCGCGCGAGCTCCGTGCGCTGGAACACCCTCTGCGCCCCCAGACGAACATCGCACTCCCGGAAGATCCGCGCGAGATCAACGCCACCGAAACCGCCATCGCCGCGGCTGACCACGCGGACGAAGAGCACGTCCTTCTGCGGCGCGACCGAAAGGCCCGGCTGGGGGGCGGTGGTCTCTGCGGGCGCCGGCAGCGGTTCTGCATCGATCTCGTGGTGTAGAACGTCCTCAACACCGGCGGCTGCATCCGCGGATTGCTGCAGCGCTGCTCTCTGTTCCTGATCTCTCTGTTCCTGCGCATTCTGTTCCTGCGCTCTCTGCTCCCGGGTGCTCTGCTCCTGAGTGTCCTGCACTGGCGCTGCGCGCTCCCGCGCCTCGATGCTGGGTTCGAGGCGTGGCTCTTTCTTGCGACGCGCTACCGGCGCAGGGCGGGGTTCGGGATCGGCGTCACGCACGACCACACGGGCCCCGCCACCGGGCAACTCCGCGCTGGCGGGGTCCGGCTCATCGCGGGCGAAACCGCCACCGGGACCCATCGAGCGTCGGGCCAGCCGTATGGGGTTGCGCCGGTCATTGCGGTACCGGCGCCACGCATCGAGCAGCACGCCGACAATGAGCAGCGCACCAATAACGATCAACCAGTCGCGGGAATCGAGATCCATGGCTCAACTATAGATTGTTTGTTGAACGGTGAGACCCTGCAGCGCGCACTCAGGCGATCTCCGCAAGGGCCACTGCCTCGTCGACATCGACGCTCACCAGACGCGACACACCGGGCTCCTGCATCGTGACCCCCATCAGGTGCTGCGCCATCTCCATGGTGATCTTGTTGTGCGTGATCACGATGAACTGCACCTGCTCGGACATTTCCTTCACCAGGCGCGTGAAGCGCCCCACGTTCGCATCATCCAGAGGCGCATCGACCTCGTCGAGCATGCAGAACGGCGAAGGGTTGAGCCGGAAAATCGAGAACACCAGCGAGATGGCCGTGAGCGCTTTCTCGCCGCCCGAGAGCAGGTGGATCGTGGCGTTACGCTTGCCCGGGGGGCGCGCCATGATGGTGACGCCGGTGTCGAGAAGGTCTTCGCCGGTGAGCTCGAGATAGGCGTGGCCACCACCGAAAACCCGCGGGAAGAGTTCCTGCAACCCGGAGTTCACCTTGTCGAACGTTTCCTTGAAACGGGTACGCGTCTCCCGGTCGATCTTGCGGATGGCGTTCTCGAGGGTATCCAGGGCCTCGACCAGATCGGCGTTCTGCGCATCCAGATAGGTCTTGCGCTCGGACTGTGCGCGGTGCTCGTCGATGGCCGCAAGGTTGATCGGCCCGAGCCGGGCGATCTGGGCCGCGAGCCGCTCGATCTGGGCCTGCCAGGCCTGCTCCTCTGCCTCGGGCGGAAGAGATTGGAGAACCTCGGGCAACACCGCACCCGTCCGCTCGAGTTGCTCCAGAACACCTTCGATGCGTACCTGCACGGATTGGAGGGCAAGCCGCTCGCGCTCCAGCACGCTGCGTGCGGATTCCGCCTCTTGGGCAGTCGCGTGGCGAAGCTTTTCGGACTCGCGCAGTTCGTGCTCCACACCCTGCACTGCGGCACGCGCGGATTGCAGTTCGCGCTCGACCTCGAGCCGACGCCCGAGCTGACCTTCAAGCGTGGCTTTGCCCTCGGCGATCGGCATTGCAGTGGCAGCGATCTGCTCGCCCAGGTGCCGGCTGCGGTCCTCGAGGGTATTGAACTGGCCGGTGATGCGCACGATCGCCGCGCGCAGCGCCTCTATCTGTGCCGTGAGGGATTCGCGCCGCATCGCCAGGCGGTGCGCCGACTCACGGCTTTCGCGGGAGCGCGATCTGGCCGCGTCGAGGGCCACACGTGCACGTTCACGGGCATCCTGCAGTTCCTCGCGGCGCTGGGTGTCCTGGTGCATGGCATCAAGGGCTGTCTCCAGGATGCCGCGGGCTTCCTGAAGGGAGGTTCGTTGTGACTCGTGCCGTTCGCGGTATTGCTGTTGCTCGTCACGGTTGCGCGAGGCGCGCAACTCCATCTGCTCGAGGCGCACCGCGCAGGCGCTGAGCGCCGAGCGGGCCTCGGTGTACCGGGCAGCCGCGGCACGCTGCTCCTGCTGCAAGACGACCAGCCCTTCCTCGGCAGCGCGCAGGGATTCGCGCGCCTCTTCCAGCGCTCCGAGCAGGCCGGCTTCGCGTTCGCGAAGCGTGTCGATTGACGTACCGAGCTCGGTGAGTTCGGCGGCCCGCCGAATCACACCAGCACGCGGATCGGCATCGCGCGCAACCCGGAGCCAGTCCCGGCCCAGCCAGATTCCGTCGTGCGTGATCACCGACTCGCCCGCGCCGAGACCGGCACGCAGGGCGAGGGCCTCTTCCAGGGTACTGGCAGCGAGCACGCCCCCGAGCAAGCCGCCCAGATCGAAATCCGCACGCACTT
>JBILEG010000159.1:0-7361 GCA_044352225.1 Pseudomonadales bacterium
AGCCATATCGCCTTGCGCTCGCGCTGCAGCGCGCGGATGCGTTGGGGCCCGCTTTCGACGCGATCGAGCGTGACGAGATCGCTGCGCTGTTGGGGCGCCGCGTGGAGGATCTGGCCGAGGCCAACGTACAGCTGGAGCAGCTGGTGCTGGCGAGTGGGCCGGAGCGTGATACGGAGCTCCTTCGCTACTTCCTGCGCCGCATCCTGCGCGAGCACGAACTGCACCGGCCCGCCTTGCTGCAGTACGGAGACCAGGAGCTGCAGCCCTTCGAGTGAGCGGGAGGCGCAGGCGTCTGATCGCCCGCCGCACGGTTACAAGGCCTCAGGAAGCGCCATCAACCGGCGGCGGTACATAGCCCTCGGCCTGTGTCACGGATTCGTTCGCCAGGAACTTCTCCATTTCCTCTTCGAGGAAGGCCCTCGCCGTGCGGTCCATCATGTTCAGACGCCGCTCGTTGATGAGCAGCGTCTGGTGCGCGATCCATTCCTGCCAGGCCTGTTTCGAGACCGACTCGAAGACCCGTTGCCCGCGCGCACCGGGGAAGGGCGGTTGCGCCAGTCCCTCCATCTCGCGCTGGTACTTGCGGCAGAAAACGCTACGACTCATGGGCGGTCTCCGGCGGGCAGAGTGCATCGATCAGTTTTTTGACGGGCGCCGCGAGGCCCAGCGCGCGCTGGCCGGGCTTGTACCACGCGAGGCGCTGGTCTTCCAGCACGTGACGGCCAAGGCCTGCGACGCGGATGTGCACCGGGCTCACATCGAGATGGAAGTGGCTGAAGGTGTGGCGGAAGGCCGTGCCGTGATGGAGGCTCGCCGCCGGTTCGCCCGCGATGCGGTCGCAGGCCGTGGCGGCATCTGTGGCGGAGTCGATTTCGGGAAAGCTCCACAAGCCGCCCCAGATGCCCGCAGGCGGGCGCTGTTCCAACAGGAATTCCCCGGCAGGATTGCGGATCACCAGCATCTGGCAGCGGCGCTCGGGGATGCGTCGGGATTGTTTGCGGGATGGATAGCGCGTTGGCGTGCCCTCGGCGCGTGCGATGCACGAGGCAGCGAGCGGGCAAAGCGCACAGGCCGGGCGGCTGCGGGTACAGAGCGTGGCGCCCAGATCCATGATGGCTTGCGTGTAGTGCGCGCAGCGTTCCTGCGGCGTGAGTGATTCGGCGATGCGCCAGAGTTCTTCCAGCGTCGTGCCGCGGGAGGTATCGCCTTCGATTGCGCAGTGCCGGGTCAGCACGCGCTTCACATTGCCGTCCAGGATCGGCGCCCGCACGCCGCAGGCGATCGAGAGGATCGCCCCCGCGGTCGATCTTCCCACCCCTGGCAGCGCGCAGAGAGATTCCAGCGTGTCCGGGAAGACGCCCGCGTGATCATCCCTGATTTTCTGCGCCGCGCGGTGAAGGTTCCTGGCACGCGCGTAGTAACCCAGCCCCGTCCAGTGATGCAGCACATCGTCGATCGGTGCGTCGGCCAGTTCGCGCACATCCCGGAAGTGCGCCATGAAGCGTTCGAAGTAGGGAATCACCGTCCCCACCTGCGTCTGCTGCAGCATGATCTCCGAGACCCACACCCGGTAGGGCGTTATCCCGCGCTGCCACGGCAGATCATGCCTGCCGTGCTGGTCGAACCAGGCGAGCAGGCGGGCGGCGACGGTGCCGTCCGGTATGTCCTTGGCGGGTTCTGCGGTGTGCGGGGAATTCACGGGGTGTCCGTTCGGTCGGGCCTGTCATCGGCGCTCCGGGGAAGAGGGTTTACCGGATGCGATCGAGCGGCATCGTGCCCGCCCGCGCGGCCGGGCGTCCAGAGGTGCCGTCACAGTAATGCCTGCATTCACGCGGGATCGCGGCATGGCTGCGCGGCTATACTCCGTCCCTTCACTGAGTTCCCGTCCCGACGAGGCACGAATCGCATGGCAGAGCGAATTGCCGAGGTCTCCCGCGACACGCTGGAGACACAGATCCGCGTCCGCATCAACCTCGATGGCAGCGGCCGGACGCAACTCTCCACCGGCATTCCCTTCCTCGAGCACATGCTCGACCAGATCGCCCGTCACGGGCTGGTCGACATCGACATCGAGGCCAAGGGCGATCTGCACATCGACGCGCACCACACGGTCGAGGACATCGGCATCACGCTGGGGCAAGCCATCGCCCAGGCCCTCGGCGACAAGGCCGGGCTGGTGCGTTACGGGCACGCCTATGTTCCGCTGGACGAGGCGCTGTCGCGCGTTGTGGTGGATCTGTCCGGCCGTCCCGGGCTCGAATTTCACGTTCCCTTCGTGCGGGCGATGATCGGCGGCTTTGACGTCGATCTCTTCCACGAGTTCTTCCAGGGGCTGGTGAACCACGCCAAGCTCACGCTGCACGTCGACAACCTCCGCGGCCAGAACGCGCACCACCAGGCCGAGACGGTCTTCAAGGCCTTTGGTCGTGCGCTGCGCATGGCAGCAGCCGTGGACTCGCGCCAGGCCGGCGCGATGCCCTCGACCAAGGGTAGCCTCTGAGCGTTCTCCGGGGATGAGCCAGCGCATCGCAGTCATCGATTACGGCATGGGCAACCTGCACTCGGTTGCCAAGGCACTCGCGCATGTCGAGCCTGCTGCCGAGGTGCAAGTCACTGCTGATCCCGAGCTCATCCGTGCGGCAGATCGTGTGGTCTTCCCCGGGGTCGGTGCGATCCGTGACTGCATGGGCGAGATCCGTCGCCTCGAACTGGTACCGGTGCTGCACGCTGCAACTGCCTCCGGACGCCCGATGCTCGCGATCTGCGTGGGATTACAGGCGCTGATGGATCACAGCGAAGAAAACGACGGCGTGGAGTGTCTGGGCGTTCTGCCCGGCCACGTACGCCGTTTCCCCGATGGCATGCAGGACGAGGACGGCAACGTGCTGAAGGTGCCGCACATGGGCTGGAGCCGTGTCGCACAGGAGCCGCACCCGCTGTGGGCAGGCATCCCCGATGGCGAGCGCTTCTATTTCGTGCACAGCTACTACGTGGCGCCGGCCGACCGCGCGCAACTCGCGGGCGGCTGCGAGTACGGGCTCGAGTTCGCCGCTGCGCTGGCGCGTGAATCCCTCTTCGCCGTGCAGTTCCACCCCGAAAAGAGCCACACAGCGGGCCTGCAACTGCTTCGCAATTTCTGCAACTGGAACGGACGATGCTGATCATTCCCGCCATCGATCTCAAGGATGGCGCCTGCGTGCGTCTGCGTCAGGGCCGCATGGACGAGGCCACCGTCTTCGGCAATGACCCGCTCGCCATGGCCACGCGCTGGGTCGAGGAAGGCGCACGGCGCCTGCACCTCGTGGACCTGAACGGTGCTTTCGCGGGTGAGCCTGTGAACGCGGCTGCCGTGCGCGCCATCACCCGGGCGTTTCCGGAGCTACCGGTGCAGATCGGCGGCGGCATCCGCAGCCGCGATACCGCAGCCCGTTACCTGGACATGGGCGTGCGCTGGGTCATCATCGGCACGCAGGCAGTGAAGGATCCCGATTTCGTCGCAGCGCTCTGCGCGGAATTTCCCGGGCACGTGATCGTCGGCATCGACGCGCGAGATGGAATGGTCGCCACCGAGGGCTGGGCCGAGGTTTCGGCAGTGCGCGCGGTGGATCTCGCGCAGAGGTTCCGTGAGGCAGGCGTGAGCGCCATCGTCTACACCGATATCGCGCGCGACGGCATGCTCTCCGGCGTCAACCTGGAAGCCACGCGCGAACTCGCGGAACAGGGCGGCATTCCCGTGATTGCCTCGGGCGGTGTGGCAACGCTTGCCGATGTGCAAGCCCTTGCCGCCATCGAGAAGACGGGCATCTGCGGTGCCATCACTGGCCGTGCGATTTACGAGGGCACGCTGGATCTGCGCGCAGCTCAGGCCTGGTGCGATCAGGCGCCCGGAGGCTGAGATGGGGCTCGCGAAGCGGATCATTCCCTGCCTTGATGTCGACAAGGGCCGCGTCGTGAAGGGCGTGCGTTTCGTGGATATCCGCGACGCAGGCGATCCGGTAGAGATCGCGCGGCGTTACAACGAGCAGGGCGCCGACGAGATCACCTTCCTCGACATCACCGCCAGCCACGAAGGCCGCGACACCACGCTGCGCACGGTCGAGCGCATGGCGAGCGAGGTGTTCATCCCGCTCACGGTGGGTGGCGGCGTCCGGGAGCTGGCCGACATCCGCAACCTGCTTAACGCCGGCGCCGACAAGGTCTCGATCAACAGCGCCGCCATTCTCAGGCCGGAGTTCGTGCGCGAGGCGGCAGAACGCTTCGGCACGCAGTGCATCGTGCTTGCCATAGATGCCAAGCGCGTCAGTGCCGCAGGCGAGCCGCTGCGCTGGGAAATCTTCACGCACGGCGGCCGCCGTGGCACGGGTATGGATGCACTCGACTGGGCTGAGAGGATGGTCGGCTACGGTGCTGGCGAGATACTCCTCACCAGCATGGATCGCGACGGCACCAGAGACGGCTTCGACATAGCACTCACGCGGGCGGTGAGCGAGCGGGTGACGGTTCCTGTGATCGCCTCAGGCGGCGTCGGAACCTTGCAGCATCTGGTAGACGGTGTGCTGGACGGTCACGCTGACGCGGTTCTGGCTGCCAGCATCTTCCATTTCGGCGAGTACACCATCGCCGAGGCCAAGGCCTGCATGGCGGCGGCGGGGATCGAAGTCAGGTTGTAGGCGGAGGCCCGGATATCAGTCAGGGACGAGGTTCGAGTAGAAGCTGGAAAGGACGCGCGGTTCTGCCAGCTGGATGAAATCGATGAAGTCCGTCAGCCCTTTCTGAGCGTCGTACTTGGACTCGAATGGACCGATCGAGGCGCCCTCCCGGGTCGCGAAATACCAAGCGCTGTTTACAGCAAAAAAACGGTCTGTCCGCATGGGCAGAGCACCGAGTTCGCCGTTACGCCTGTCAGACATCGTGATCTCTACCCGGGCGGTTTGCATGTGCGTTTACCGCGCTGCTTTGTCATGTTGAAGAGAAGTGTATACCAGCACCGAATACGTGCTCCAAGAATCTAACGGGCTGCCGCAGTTTGTCAATTATTACCTTCGACCTTCTGCTCATGCATCCGACGAGAGCGGGGAACTGCCTGTGCGCTGGGTGGCCCCCAGCACCATCGCCCGCAGCAGGTTCAGGGCTTCGTACAGCTGGTAGTCCTGGTCGCGAAGGGTGTTGGCCTTCGCGCCGGCGCGCTGCTTGCTGCCGTTCTCGGTCTTGCCGTTGGTGTTGCTGAGGTGCCCGTCCAGGTCTGCCTCCGTCACTACAGGTCCCGGCTTCAGGGGGGTAAGTGTCGCCCGCTCGACGACGATGTCCGGCTTGATGCCCTGGGCCTGGATGGAGCGGCCGGACGGCGTGAAGTACCGCGCCGTCGTGAGCTTGATCGCCCGATCCTCTGCCAGCGGCAGCACGGTTTGCACTGAACCCTTGCCGAAACTGTCCGTGCCCACCACAACCGCACGCTTGTGATCCTGCAGTGCGCCGGCAACGATTTCGCTCGCCGATGCCGTGCCTCCGTTGATCAGGACCACCACAGGCACACCGTCGAAGAGGTCCCCCGGTTTCGCGCTGAAGCGTGCACTGGCGTTCTCGATGCGGCCCTCGGTGTAAACCACCAGACCTTCTTCTAGGAACGCATCGGCCACCTCGACCGAGGCCTGAAGTACGCCGCCGGGGTTGTTCCGAAGATCCAGCACCAGCCCGTTCAAGGGGCCCTTGTTCTCCGCGGTGAGCGCATCGAGTGCTTTCACGAAGTCCTTGCCCGTCTCGCTCTGGAACTGCGCGATGCGCATATAGCCAAGACCCGGGTCGAGGATACGCTGCCGGACACTGCGCACCCGGATCACGTCCCGCACCAGAGTCACATCGAAGGGCCCCTGGGTGCCCTCGCGCACGACGGTCAGGATGATTTTCGAGCCCTTGGGGCCGCGCATCATCTCGATGGCCTGGTTGAGACCCAGCCCTTTCACCGATTTGCCGTCGATCTTGATGATGATGTCGCCGCTCTCCATGCCGGCGGCCTTGGCGGGCGTATCGTCGATGGGCGAAATGACCCGGACGAAGCCGTCCTGCTCGGCGCCCACCTCCAGCCCCACGCCGCCGAACTCCCCCGTGGTGCTCTCGCGCAGTTCGGTGAAGGACTCCTTGTCGAGGTAGGCCGAGTGCGGGTCGAGCCCGTTCAGCATGCCCTTGATGGCGTTCTCCAGAAGGGTGCGGTCGTCCACCTTCTCGACATAGGCTGACCTGATCTGGTTGAACACCTCGGCGAAGATCCGCAGGTCCTGCAGGGGAAGCACGCCCTCGGGCGGTTCCGCTGCCGCGGCGCTGCTTTCCGGGCTTGTTGCCGGGGCGGGTTCTTCCGCGCGCGCGGCGGTTGCGATCCCGGTTGCCACGACGAGTGCGAGGCCTGCAAAGCCCTTCGAAAGGATTCGTTTTCCGGATGTGTGCGCAAGCATGTATGGATGTGTCGCGCGTGTGCCGCGCCGTCCGTGGGGAGTCGTGACGGCAGTTTGCATGAAGCCTCTGGCAGGCACCAGCGGGCCGATTGGTCAGCCCGGAAGCCGCGTGTATACTCGCGACCTTTCGCGCGGAGCGCCACCCAGGTGCCTCCTGGCAGCCGTCCCGGGTAAGCGCATGGAACTCTTCCTACAGTTCGTCGTGGCCAAGTGGTATTTCTTTACCGCTGCGGTGGTGTTGATTGCCATGCTGCTGGCACACGAGAAGCGCCGCGGCGCGCCATCCGTGTCACCGGTGCAGCTCTCTGCCATGGTCAACCGGGATGACGCGGTGGTCCTCGACCTCCGGGATGCAAACGAGTACCGCGCAGGCCATATCATCGACAGCGTCCACATGCCTTTCGCCAAGCTCTCGGAGCGCATCTCCGAGCTCGAGCGTTACCGCGAGCGGCCGGTGATCGTGGTCTGCAAGATGGGGCACCACTCGGGCGCCGTGGCCAAGACGCTCCGCGAAAAAGGCTTTCAGCGTGTCTTCAAGCTCGGCGGCGGCATGCTCGAGTGGCAGTCCGCGCAGCTGCCCACGGTGAGGGGCTGAAGTGTCCTCCGCGGTGCGGATGTACACCACACGCTGGTGCCCGTACTGCATCGCCGCGCGCAGGCTTTTCGACTCGCTCGGAGTTTCCTATGAAGACACCGATGTGGGCGCCGACCCGGCCCTGCGCGCAGAGATGGAGCGCAGCTCGGGCAGACATACGGTGCCGCAGATCTGGATAGCTGACCGCCACGTGGGCGGTTTCGACGATGTGAATGCCCTGCACGCCAGGGGACAACTGATGCCGCTGCTCGGGAACCCGGAACAGGGCTCCCTCGCCGGCACTTCGTGACGACAGGACCACAGCAGAGGACCGCAACATG
>JBILEG010000025.1:0-15429 GCA_044352225.1 Pseudomonadales bacterium
AGATCGAGCCGGTGGTGCAGGCTTATGCCCGCTACCGTCGCGTGCTCGAAGACATCGCCGGAGCCGAGGCGCTGCTGCGCGACGCAGATCTCGAAATGCGCGAACTGGCGCAGGAAGAATTCGACGCGGCCCGCGCGAGCAGCGAGGCGCTCGAAGCCGATTTGCAACTCCTGCTGCTGCCCAAGGATCCGCGCGACGGAGCCAACGTGTTTCTCGAGGTGCGTGCCGGTACGGGTGGCGACGAGGCGGCGATATTCGCGGGCGATCTCTTCCGCATGTATTCCCGCTACGCGGATGCCCGCGGCTGGCAGGTCGAAGTGCTGAGCCAGCGGCCCGGCGAGCATGGCGGCTTCAAGGAAGTCATTGCGAGCGTGGCGGGGCGCGATGTGTTCAGCCGCTTCAAATTCGAGTCGGGCGTGCACCGTGTGCAGCGTGTGCCCGATACCGAGGCTCAGGGGCGCATCCACACATCGGCATGCACCGTCGCCATCCTGCCCGAGGTGGCCGAGATCGAAGAGGTCGAGATAAACAAGGCGGACCTGCGTGTCGACACCTATCGCGCCAGCGGCGCCGGCGGCCAGCACGTGAACCGCACGGATTCCGCTGTGCGGATCACCCATATCCCCAGCGGCATCGTCGTGGAATGCCAGGACGAGCGCTCGCAACACAAGAACCGCGCACGGGCCATGTCGCTGCTGGCATCCAAACTCCTCAGCCAGGCGCAGGACGCGCAGCACGCGCAGCAGGCGAGCGAGCGCAAACTGCAGGTGGGCAGCGGTGACCGCTCAGAGCGCATCCGCACCTACAACTTCCCGCAGGGCCGCGTCACGGACCACCGCGTGAACCTCACGCTCTACCGTCTGCCCGAGATCATGGAAGGCGACCTCGACAGCGTGATCGATCCTCTCGTCCACGAATACCAGGCCGACCAACTGGCGGCCCTTGGCGAATGAGCGTTGTGCTGCCCGTGACGCAGCCGGATTCCCCGCAAACCGTGCGTGCCGCGCTGGAGCAGGCCGCGATGCGCCTGCCCGGCGAGTCGCCGCGACTGGACGCCGAACTGCTGCTGGCCGAGGTGCTGGAGCGGCCGCGTGTCTGGCTGCTGGCGCATGCTGCCGATCCGCTCCCCGCGCCCGCGCAGAACGCGTATGCAGCGCTGCTCGAGCGGCGCGCGGCCGGGGAGCCGGTCGCCTACATCCTCGGCCGTGCTGCGTTCTGGAGCCTTGAGCTCGACGTGAGTGCCGCTACGCTGGTGCCGCGCCCTGATACCGAAACCCTCGTTGAACAGGTGCTCGCACACGCGCCGGAGACCACAGCTTGCGTGCTCGATCTCGGCACCGGCAGTGGTGCCATCGCGCTCGCGCTGGCACGCGAGCGGCCGCAGTGGAGAGTGCTGGGCGTCGATATCGACCCTGCCGCGGTGGCGGTGGCCGCGCGAAATGCAGAGCGCAATACCATCACCAACGCAGGCTTCATGGCGGGCGACTGGTACGCGCCGCTCGGCGACATGCGCTTCGATATCGTCGTCTCGAATCCGCCTTACATCCGTGCCGACGATCCCTGCCTGCAGGGCCCCGGGCTCAGCCATGAGCCGCGCAGCGCGCTTGCCTCCGGAGCCGATGGTCTGGATGCGCTGCGCGCGGTGGTCGCGGGTGCGCCTGCGCATCTGCTGCCCGGCGGTTTGCTGGCCTGTGAGCACGGCGCAGCGCAGGGTGCCGAGGTGCGAGCGCTGTTCCTGCACGCGGGGTTCAGCGAGGTGTGCACATGGCGCGATCTGCCGGGACACGAGCGTGTCACGGCCGGCTGGCTGCCGCCTGAGGATGGAGAGCCCATGGGCGAGGGGCTGCGCGATGGATGACGCCGATCTGCTGCGCTACAGCCGCCACATCCTCATGCCGCTCATCGACGTCGACGGGCAGCAGCGACTGCGCGATGCGAAGGTTCTGGTGGTTGGTCTGGGAGGGCTGGGTTCGCCGGCGGCGATGTATCTGGCCACGAGCGGCGTCGGCAGGCTGCTGCTCGCCGATGCCGATCTTGTCGAGATCTCGAATCTGCCGCGCCAGCCCCTGCACGACGAATCCCGCATCGGCTGGAACAAGGCGCTTTCCGCGGCTTCGGCGATCCGTGCGCTGAATGCCGGCGTGGTGGTGGAACCGCTCGCGCAGCGTCTCGACGCGGACTCCCTGCCCGTGTTCGTGGGGCAGGTCGATCTGGTGCTCGACTGCAGCGACAACCTCTCCACACGCCATGCCGTGAACGCGGCCTGCGTTGCTGCGCGCAAGCCGCTGGTGAGCGCGGCATCGCTCGGTTGGGAAGGGCAGTTGTCGGTCTTCGACCCTGCGAGCGGTGGCCCCTGCTATGCCTGCCTCTATCCGGTGCGTGATGCGCAAGAGGAGCGCGCCTGTGCGGTGAACGGAGTCGCCGCGCCCGTGGTGGGCGCAATGGGCGTGCTCCAGGCGCTGGAGGCGTTGAAACTCATCACGGGTGCTGGCACGCCGCTGCGCGGCGAGTTGCTGGTCTTCGACGGACTGGACGGGGAATTCCACAGACTGCGCGTTCCGCGCCGTCCCGATTGCCCGGTGTGCGCCTGAGTCCCGCGGCAGTTTCAGTCCTCGGGTTCGAGGGGGAAATCCGCGTCCTCGCTGTCGACGGGAAGCACGTTTTTTTCTTCAGCCCAACCGATGAGGTCTGCGCCCTTACAGCGCGCGGAACAGAACGGCCGGAACGGGTTTTCGGTGGACCAGGCGATACTCCGGCCGCAACTCGGGCACTCCGACATGAACGTCATGCTTCAGGCTCCCGCGCTCGTCTGTTGCGATGTGCGGAATTCGGCCGCCAGCGCGAGGTAGCGCGCATGAAGAGCATCCACTTGCGCATGAAGATCGGCGAGGCTTCCCTCGTTCCGGATCAGGTCGTCCGCCCGCGCAAGGCGCGCATCACGCCCGATCTGCGCAGCCATGATGGCGCGCACCTGCTGCTCGCTATTGGCATCGCGCGTCATGGTGCGGGCGAGTTGCGTGCTTTCGTCCACGTCCACTACCAGCACGCGGTTGGCGAGCGTGTCCTGCCTCGCTTCCAGCAGCAGGGGCGAGACCAGCAGCACGTAGGGGCTGGTGGCGGCCTGAAGGCCACCGAAGATCTCGATGGCAATACGGGGGTGAAGAAGTTTCTCGAGCCAATCGCGGTCTGCAGGGTCGGCGAAAATGCGCTGCCGGAGTTGCGCCCTGTCGAGCGCCCCATCCGCAGCGAGGATGCCCTTGCCGAAATGCTCCGCGATTGCCGCGAGTGCGGGCTGCCCGGGTTGCACGACGGTGCGCGAGGCCTGGTCCGCGTCCACCACCGCGATGCCCAGCGCCTCGAAGCGCGAGGAGACCGCCGTCTTGCCGCTGCCGATGCCGCCGGTCAAACCGACCACGAAGTTCTTCATGCTGCCACTACCCCGGAAAAACGCGCGTCGGACCATTCTAGTCCCCGCGTGCGCGGTGGCGAAGTAGCTGTTTGCGCAGCCACCGCGCGTGGGCGACACTTCGCCCGGCTTCGCGTGCAGCGAAGCGGCGCAATGGAGCAGAGTGCATGACGCGTGGAGGCAGGCGGGTACTGGTGACGGGGGGCGCGGGCTTCATTGGTTCGCACCTGTGCCGGCGTCTGCTCGAGCGTGGTGAGGAGGTTCTGTGCGTAGACAATTTCTACACCGGCCGCCGTGAGAACATCCGCGATCTGGTCGCCCACCCGCTCTTCGAGGTGCTGCGTCAGGACATCACCTTCCCGCTGTACGTCGAAGTCGACCAGATCTACAACCTCGCGTGTCCCGCATCACCGAAGCACTACCAGTTCGATCCGGTGCAAACCACCAAGACGTCGGTGCATGGCGCCATCAACATGCTCGGCCTGGCCAAGCGGTTGCGCGTCCCCATCCTGCAGGCCTCCACCTCCGAGGTCTACGGAGACCCGGAGGTGCATCCGCAGCCCGAGAGTTACTGGGGCCGCGTGAACCCCATCGGGCCGCGCAGCTGCTACGACGAGGGCAAGCGCTGCGCCGAGACGCTGTTCTTTGACTACCACCGCCAGCACGGGCTTGCGATACGCGTTGCGCGCATCTTCAACACGTATGGCCCCAACATGCAGGCCGAGGACGGCCGCGTGGTCAGCAATTTCATCGTGCAGGCGCTGCGGGGCGAGGACATCACGATCTTCGGCGACGGTTTGCAGACACGATCGTTCTGCTACGTGGATGATATGGTCGAGGCGCTGCTGCGCCTCATGGACAACCCCGAGAACAGCACCGGCCCCGTGAATCTGGGCAACCCTGCGGAGCGCAGCATCCGCGACATCGCCGATGCGGTGTTGCGTCTCACCGGTTCGCGCTCGCAGATCGTTTTGCATCCCTTGCCGGTGGATGATCCCCGCCAGCGCCAGCCTGACATCCGGGAGGCGCGCCGCCTGCTCGGCTGGGAGCCGGTCACGGCGCTGGAAGAGGGCCTGCAACGCACCATCGATTACTTCCGGAGCACGCTGTGAAGCTCAGTATCGTCATCCCCTGTTACAACGAGCGCAGCACCATCGAGGCGGTGATCGACGCCGTGCGCGCGGCGCCCGGCGGCGAGAAGGAAATCATCGTGGTCGATGATTGCTCGCGCGACGGCAGCGGCGAACTTCTCGAAGGCCCGTTGCGCGCCAAGGTCGACCGTGTTCTGCGCCACCCGGTGAATCGCGGCAAGGGCGCGGCCCTGCGCACCGGCATCGCACATGCCACGGGCGACATCGTGATCATCCAGGATGCGGACCTCGAGTACGACCCGCAGCAGTATCCCCTCCTGATCGAGCCCATCCTGCAGGACAAGGCCGACGTGGTGTACGGCTCCCGCTTTCTGGGCGGTGGTCCGCACCGCGTGCTCTATTTCTGGCACCGCGTGGGCAACGGTGTGCTCACGCTGTTGTCGAACATGTTCACGAATCTCAACCTCACCGACATGGAGACCTGCTACAAGGTCTTCCGCCGCGACATCATCCAGTCGATACGCATAGAGGAAGATCGTTTCGGTTTCGAGCCGGAAATCACGGCGAAGATCGCGAAGCTGCGCTGCCGGATCTTCGAAGTGGGCATTTCCTACTACGGTCGTACCTATGAGGAAGGCAAGAAGATCGGGTGGAGGGACGGTGTGCGGGCGATGTGGTGCATTGCGCGGTACAACCTCCGTGGCTGATGTCACTGCTCGCCCCTGGCGTCTGACCGGGCATCAGCCCTGAAGCCGGCGGGGCAACCACGTGCTGAACGGCAAAAAGATCGTGGTGGTGATGCCCGCGTACAACGCGGAGCGCACACTGCGCCGCACTCTCGACGAAGTTCCCCCGGATATCGTCGATGAGGTGATCCTGGTCGATGACTGCAGCAACGACCGCACGGGTGATCTCGCGCATTCGCTTGGCCTGCGCACCATCCGACACGAACGCAACCTCGGCTACGGCGGCAACCAGAAGACCTGTTATGCGGCCGCGCTGGCGGCTGGAGCGGACGTCGTCGTCATGCTGCATCCGGACTACCAGTACACGCCGCGCCTCGTGACGGCGATGGCTGCGATGATCACGAGCGGACAGTACGACGCGGTTCTCGCTTCCCGCATTCTCGGGCGTGGTGCGCTCGCAGGCGGCATGCCGGTGTACAAGTACATCGCCAACCGCTTGCTCACGCTCGCCGAGAACCTGCTGCTCGGCTACAAGTTCACGGAGTACCACACCGGCTACCGGGCCTGGAGCCGTGAGGTGCTGCAGCAACTTCCGCTCGGCCGTAATTCGGACGACTTCGTCTTCGACAACCAGATGCTGGTGCAGGCCTGCCACTTCGGTTTCAGGATCGGCGAGATTTCCTGCCCCACGCGTTACTTCGCCGAGGCCTCGTCGATCAGTTTCCGCCGCAGCGTGCGTTACGGATTCGGTGTGCTCGGCACGGCGCTGCGCTACCGGTTGCACCATTGGGGCGTGCTGCGCTATCCCCTGCTTGCCCCGCTCGAATGAGTGCCAAGCCCCCACTGCCCGCTGCTGCCTCCCGGCTTCGTCATTGCACACCCGGCCTTGCCGGCTGTGCCGCGATATGTGCAGTGATAGGTGCAGCGACGTGGCTCGTCTACGGCCGTGCCGCCGGATTCGGGTACGTGGGGATTGACGACGTGGAGTACGTCGTGAACACCGCGCCGGTCCGGGAGGGGCTCACGCGCGAAGGCATCTCGTGGGCCTTCACCACCTTCCGTTTCAGCAACTGGCACCCGCTCACGTGGCTGTCCTACATGCTGGACGTGAGCCTCTTCGGTGATGCGCCGGGGCCCAAGCATGCGGTGAACATCTTCCTTCACGCCTGCAACAGCGTGCTCGCTGCTGCGCTGGTCTTCCGCGTGGTGCCAGCCCGCCGGCATGTCGTTGCGCTCCTTGCCGGGTTGTCCTTTGCGGTGCACCCCCTGCACGTGGAGTCGGTGGCGTGGGTTGCCGAGCGCAAGGACGTGCTCTGCGCGTTTTTCTATTTTGTGGCGCTGCATCTTCATCTGGGGTTCGTGCAGCGCGCCACGGTGTCGCGCTACCTCCTGCTGCAGGCTGCCTGTGCCCTTGCGCTGATGGCCAAGCCCATGGCGGTGACGCTGCCGGTGGCCCTCCTGTTGCTCGACTACTGGCCCGGAGGACGGTTGCGAGCAGTGGCTGGCGGGAATGTGCGTGTTCTCCCGCGCAGACTGTTCGGGCTGCTGCTGGAAAAGGCGCCCGTCATCCTGATGGCTGCCGCTGTCTGCGTACTCACAATCATGGCCCAGCAGGATGCCGTGGCCAGCGTGACGTCCGTCCCGTTTGCCCATCGGCTGCAGAACGCCGTGATGTCCTATGTGACGTATCTGCGCCAGATGGTCCTGCCCACGGGCCTTGCGCCGCTCTACCCGTTGCGTCCCATCGACACCTTCACGCAGTTCCTCCCTGCGCTCGCCGTGCTGTTTTCGCTTGTCGCCGTCGTGTTTTACCGGAGGCGGGTGGCGCCGTGGTGGCTGGCAGGCGTGCTGTTTTTCCTGCTCACGCTGCTGCCCGTGATCGGCCTGATGCAGGTGGGAGTGCAGGCGCATGCAGACCGCTACATGTACATCCCTTCCCTGGGGCTTCTGCTGGCGGGCGGTTGCTCCCTGTCGCGGCTTTCAGGCGCGTGGGCGCAACGGATCCTCCCCGCGTGCTGGCTCGTCATGGCGTTTCACGCCTCGCTCGCCTGGATACAGGTCGGGTACTGGGCCAGCGATTACATGGCCTACTCGCGCATCCTCGACATCACTCCGCGGAGTTGGGAGGCGCACGTGGGATTGTCCGGTGTCTACCTTGCGCGCGGTGATACCGGCAGCGCGGAGTCGCATGCGCGTGAGGCCCTTGCCATCGACAGCGAAAATGAATTCGTGCAGGCCGCGCTCGGCAATCTGTACCTCGCCCGTCGTGACAACGATGGCGCGCTCGCCGCATTCGGCCGCGCCCATGCACTGCGTCCCGCGTGGCAGTTGCCGATGGTGAACATCGGGGTGGCCATGGAACGCGCCGGTCGCTTTCCCGAAGCCCTGCAGTGGTACTGCAAGGCCTTGGCCGTCGACGGTGCGATGGGCGGTGTCTCGGGCCGGATAGCGCGATTGCGCGCAAAGGGTGCCGGCGGAGGAGGGGATGGTTGTGAGCATCCGTAGGCGCGCACCTGCGCTGGTAGTGTTTCACGCGGGGCTTGAGCTGATACAGACCGGCTACTGGCGGGCTCGCACGATGATCTGCGGGCGAGTGCTTGATGTGAGTGGCGAGCACTACACCGTGTCGGTGGGACTGGCCGCGTATGCCCTGGAACGGGCGGAAGGAGCGCAACCGTGAGACGCTGCGGGTACTGCGATGCGCTCGTGACTCTTCAGGGCGTGGATGCGTGGGATGCAGACACTGCTCGGGAGGCCTTCGTGATTCTCGTCTGCCCCGCCTGCGGCTGCGGTGGCCTTGCCAATCCGCCCTCCGATGCGCAACTCGCACGCTACTACGAGCCTTCCTATTACGGTCGCGGAACGCACAAGTTCCTGCCTGTGGTGCAGCAGTTGTTCGACGCCGGAAAACGCACGCTTGCCCGTTCGGTGATCGCAGCCCTCGAAGGGCGCGCCGCTCCACGGGTGCTGGACGTGGGCTGTGGCACAGGACAGTTGCTGGTGGAACTGGAGCGTCTCGGTGCACATGCCACAGGGCTGGAGCGCAGGGGTGGCGCTGCGCGGGCCGTGCAGCATGGGCTGCGCATCCTCGAGGCAGATCTCGGGGACCATGCCATCACGCCCGGCACCCTGGACGCTGTGGTGATCTGGCACGTACTGGAACACCTGCGCGATCCCGCTGCGGCCATCCGTATCGCCAGCGATCTGCTCGCGCCGGGCGGCGTGTTGTTCCTCGCGGTGCCCAACGCCGCGAGTTGGCAGGCGCGCGTCTTCGGCCGGTACTGGTTCCACCTTGATGTGCCGCGTCACCTTCACTTTCTCACGCTGGAAGGGCTGGCACACATGCTCGGCGCCAGCGGGCTCGCTGTCGCGCGCACCGGCACCCTGCAGTTCTCGCAGAGCCTGTTCGGCTTCGTCCAGAGTTTCTTCAACGCGGCGCTCCCGCCTTGCCCCAACCGCCTTTACCGCCTGATGCGCTCACCGCTCGGCGTGGCCGGTCTGGCGGAACTCGCGGTGTGGTCTGCGGCTGCCTGTCTCGTCACACCGGTGGCGATTGTCGAGGCACTGTGCTCTGCCCTGGCGGGGGTCGGCGCTATCCGCATCGTCGTGGCGCGCAAGCCATGACCGACATGGCGTCCCGGGCCAGACGGCGGATTGCGGCAACCGTTCGCAGGCTGCTCTCGGTGGGTGTGTTTCGCTACCTGCTCGCGGCCATCGCTGGCGCTGTCGTGGATTTCTCGCTGTTCGCGCTTCTGATCTATCAGTTCGGGGTGGGTTATCTCTGGGCCGGCGTGGCCGGCTTCTTCTGCGCGACGCTCGCGAATTATCTGGTCAGCATACGGCTCGTGTTCAGCAGCGGTGCGCGCTTCTCGCGGCTGCACGAACTTCTGCTCGTGTACGCCGTGAGCGCCACGGGGCTGGTCTGGCACCAGCTGATCCTCTATGCCTGTGTCGAGCATCAGGGGATGCACGTGATGCTGGCCAAGGTGGTGGCGGTGGGTTCGGTGTTCTTCTGGAACTACCTGCTGCGCCGGCATTTCGTGTTCGCACACCCGGGCGGTGCTTCAACCGGCAGCAGCGGCGCTCAGGGCCAGTAGTGGCGAAGCTCCTGCCCCCAGAGCAGAGCGACCCAGCCCGCGCCCGCGAGGAAGGGGCCGAAGGGGAAGGGGTTGTCCCGTTTCATGCCTTTGAAAAGCATCATGCCGATGCCGGTGATCGCCCCCAGCAGCGATGAGAGCAGCACGATGGTGGGCAGCGCCATCCAGCCCAGCCAGGCACCGAGCGCGGCGAGGAGCTTGAAGTCGCCGTAGCCCATCCCTTCCTTGCCCGTGAGCAGCTTGAAACCCCAGTACACGGACCATAGCGAGAGATAACCGAATACCGCGCCCCAGAGCGCATCGTGCAGGGGAATGGCGCCCGTGAGCCGGTTGGCAATCAGCCCCGCCCACAGCAGTGGCAGTGTGATGCTGTCTGGCAACAGCTGATGGTCGAGGTCGATGACCGTCAAGGCCACCAGTGCCCACGTGAAGCACAGTGCAGCGGCTGTGTCCCAGCCCGCACCCAGGCGCAGCACCACGATCACCGAGAGCACCGCCGTTACCGCTTCCACGAGGGGATAGCGGAGGGGAATGCGTTTGCGGCAGGCGCTGCAGCGGCCACGCAGCGCCACGTAACTCAGGACGGGAATGTTCTCGAGCGGACGGATTCGGTGGCCGCAGCCCGGACAGGTCGAGGGTGGGTAGGCGAGGGAGATGCGTTCAGTCGTGGGAGCGGGAATCGGGGCGCTTTCCAGCAGTTCCCGGGAGTCCTTCCGCCACGCCCGGTCCATCATCACCGGCAGGCGCAGGATCACCACATTCAGAAAACTGCCCACCACCAGCGCGAGCACGGCGGTGCCCCCAATCAGGAGTTCCTGGCTATCCCCGAGGCGTGTCAGGTCGAGAAGGGTCTGATCCAAGCGGGGCCTACATCACCGATCCGAGCATGAAGATCGGCAGGTACATGGCCACCATGAGTCCGCCTACCAGCACGCCGAGGACCGCCATGATCAGCGGCTCCAGAAGCGCGGTGAGTCCGTCGACCTTGTTGTCCACTTCGGCCTCGAAATGCGAGGCCACCTTGTCGAGCATCGAGTCGAGTGCGCCGGACTCCTCGCCGATCGACACCATGTGCAGCAGCATCATGGGGAACAGGCCGGTCGTGCGGATCGCCTGGTTCAGCTGGGTGCCCACCGTGACGTCGTCCCGGATCTGGCGGATGGCCCGGGCGTAGACCTCGTTGCCGGCGGCTCCCGCTACCGAATCGAGCGCTTCCACCAGCGGCACGCCGGCTGCGAAGGTGGTGCAGAGGGTGCGGGCAAAACGGGCGACGACCGCTTCCTTGAGAATGGGGCCGACGACCGGGACCTTCAGCATCACGGCATCGACCCAGTCGGCGAAGGCCTTGTTGCGCTGCTTGGCCTCGCTGAACGCGTATCCGCTGGCACCGATCACGCCGAGGATGATGTACCAGTAGGCCTGCATGAAATTCGACATCGCCAGCACCAGGAGCGTGAAGGCGGGGAGGTTCGCGCCGAAGCTGGCGAAGGTTTCGGCAAACTGCGGCACCACGAAAATGAGCAGGATGATGGTGACGATCATGGCTACACCCACCACGGCAGTGGGATAGGTGAGAGCCTTCTTGATCTTGGCCTTGAGGGCCTCGGTCTTTTCCTTGTAGGTGGCAACGCGGTCCAGCATCGAGTCGAGTTTTCCTGCCTGTTCGCCGGCCTGCACGAGGTTGCAGAACAGGTCATCGAAGTGGCGCGGATGTTTCTGCAGCGCCGAGGCGAGGCTGTTGCCCCCGGAGACGTCGTTCTTGATGGCGATGATCATCTGGCGGAAAGCGACGTTGTCCTGTCCGTCCGCGACGATGTCGAAGGACTGCACCAGCGGCACCCCTGCTTTCATCATCGTTGCCAGCTGGCGCGCAAAAACAGCGATGTCGGAGGGTGTGATCGGTTTCTTGCGCTCGCCGAACAGGGGTTTCGGCTTCTTCCTCACCACCTGCGGAGTCACACCCTGGCGGCGCAGCTGCGCCTTGGCCAGTGTGACGCTCTCGCTCTGGATTTCGCCTTTGGTGGCGTTGCCGCGGCGGTCCTTGCCTGTGTAGGCAAACGTCTCTGTCTTGACTGCCTTCGCCACTGCCTTCGCCATGATCAGTCCTTCGTCACGCGGTTGACTTCCTCGAGGCTGGTGAGCCCCTTGGCTACCTTGACCAGCCCCGCACGGCGCAAATCATTGAAGCCTTGCTTGCGGGCCATCTTCGACAACTCGATGGAGTTGCCACCCTCCATGATGATCTCGGAGAGTTCCTTGGTTATCGCCACGCACTCGTAAACTCCCACCCGGCCTTTGTAACCGTTGTTGCATTTGGCGCAACCCACCGGGCCCCGGATCGTGACCGAATTCACTTCCTGGGGCAGGAAGCCCTCTTCGATCAGTACCTCTTCCGGCAGCTTCAGGTCCTTTGCGCAGTGAGGGCAGAGCCGCCTGGTCAGACGCTGCGCGATGATCAGGTTGATCGAAGTGGCCACGTTGAAGGCGGGCACGCCCATGTTGAGAAGGCGGGTGATGGTCTCGCAGGCGCTGTTGGTGTGCAGCGTGGACATCACCATGTGGCCGGTCTGGGCGGCTTTCACGGCGATTTCCGCCGTGGCGAGGTCACGTATCTCACCGACCATGATCACGTCCGGGTCCTGGCGCAGGAAGGAGCGCAGCGCCTCGGCGAAGGTGAGGCCCACCCGTGCGTTCACGTGTACCTGATTGATGCCGGCCATGTTGATTTCCACCGGGTCTTCTGCGGTGGAGATATTCCGCTCATCGGTATTCAGGATGCCGAGGCCCGTGTACATCGACACGGTCTTGCCGCTTCCGGTGGGGCCTGTGAAGAGCATCATGCCCTGCGGTGACATCAGGGACTTCATGTAGAGCTCGCGCTGATCGGCCTCGAAGCCCAGGGCGTCGATGCCGAGTTGCGCGCTGGCCGGGTCGAGGATACGCAGCACCACCTTCTCGCCGAAGATGGTGGGAAGGGTGTTGACCCGGAAGTCGATGGCGCGGGTTTTCGACAGCCTCATCTTGATGCGGCCGTCTTGCGGCACGCGGCGTTCCGAGATGTCCATGGCCGACATCACTTTCAGGCGCGCGGCAAGCTTGGGCGCGAGCGCCACCGGCGGCTTGGAGACTTCGTGCAGGATGCCGTCGGTGCGGTAGCGGATGCGGTAGTTCTTCTCGTAGGGCTCGAAGTGCACGTCCGAGGCGCCGCCCTTGATCGCGTCCAGAAGCACCTTGTTGACGAAGCGGACGATGGGTGTGTCGTCGGTTTCTGACCGTGATTCTGGGTCTTCGTCTTTCTTCTCGCCACTTTCGATGTCGAGGTCTTCGAGGCCTACATCGTCGAGGCTGGAGAAGTTGCTGCCGGTAGCCTCTTCAGCTGCCTTCAGGAAGCGCTGCATGGCCTTGGCGAGCTGCGACTCCTCGACGAGGATCGCTTCGGTGCTGATCCCGGTGTGGAACTTGATTTCATCGAGCGCGTGCAGGTTGGTGGGATCCGAGACCGCCAGATAGAGACGATTGCCGCGCTTGAACAGCGGAATCGCGTGGTGTTTTTCGATCAGCTTGGGATCGATGAGGTTCTTGGGCGAGGTCTCGAGGTTGAAGGCAGCAAGATCGAGCAGCGGCGTGCCGAACTCGTCGGAGGCGGATTCTGCTATGCGGTGTCCGTCCGCGAGGTTGCGCTCCACCACCAGCGTGACGAAGGGTACCTTCTGCTGACGGGCATCCTGCAGGGCCTGCCGGGCGATCTGTTCGTCCAGCACGCCATCCTGCACCAGACGGCGTGCAAGGCCACTCAGGGGTATGGGGGTGTTGGCGTTCATTGCGCCTCGTGGGTATCTATTGCTGCGACGCGGGGAGCGCAGTGATTAATCGCGAGTATAGCAACAGAGTTCTTGTTGAAACCCCGCTCGCGACGGATCCCCCGCAGGAGCGGGCCATGCCCGCGACACGTCCTGATCGCCTCGTGCACCCAACCCATTCGGCAGGGTCCATGACAAAAAGCGTCATGATCTGCCCTCGGCCGCGCCAGCGACGGGCCCACATCCTTCGGAATATCGGACGGAACTGGCGGTTGCGCTGTGGATCGCGCGCCTAAGCCATTGATCCTCATCGCATGCAGAAAATCCGATCGAAACTGGCCCGTATATTGATATCGCCTTGCAAGAACCGATTTGGGATCTATAGTTCCAGCGGCTCGTCCAGTGACCATCCCCAACAAGGAGTTTTCCATGAACAGAATCCAGAAGGGCTTCACCCTTATCGAACTTATGATCGTGATCGCGATCGTGGGCATCCTGGCTGCCGTCGCGCTGCCCGCTTATCAGGACTACACCGTCCGTGCAAAAATCTCGGAAGGTATGGCCCGCGCATCCGAGGCCAAGACGGCCGTGACCGAGTACTACTCCTCCACCGGCACCGTCCCCATAGCCGCCAACATCTCCAACGTCTTCAACACCGCAGGCGCAGGCAAGGTCTCGCAGGTGAGCTGGACTACCAGTGGCTCCACAGGCATCGAAGTGACCTTCCTCACCACGGCGGCCGGCATCACCGAGCTGGGGTCGAGCAACGTGCTGCTCGTATCCCCCGTCAGCCGGTCCAACGGCATCATCGTCTGGAAGTGCGGCGCCACCGGCACCACCGTTGCTGCCAAGTACCGCCCCGGCAGCTGCAAGTGAGATCGGGATTGCGAATTGTCTGATCGCTCAGACATTTCACTCGCCCAGAACGCCCCTCCCCCCGGAGGGGCGTTTTTTTTTGGTCTCCACGGCCTGTCGTTGCTCCTGCTGTGCGCGCTGGTCTACGCCTGTTATTCGCCAGGTGCGGGTTTTGGACTGGCTTTCGATGACGTCGCCAACCTGATCGGGCTGGCCACGGTCCGGGATGCGGATTCGGCCTTGATCTTCGTGTTCGCGGGCGATGCAGGCCCTCTGGGCCGTCCGTTATCGCTTGCCTCGTTTCTGCCGTATTCAGGGGCATGGGTTGAGCAACTGGACCTGATCATCAGGGCCAATATCGGCCTTCATCTGGTCAACGCCCTGCTTGTCGCGCAGCTTGCGCGAAGGTTGGCGGCTTTTCTGCCTGAGGTGAGCATTCAGCCCGGACGTTTCGCCGTGGCTGTTGCAGCCCTCTGGGCCACAAGTCCCTTGTTGATGAGCACCAGCCTCATGGCGGTGCAGCGCATGACCTCACTCAGTGCCCTCTTCTGCCTTTTGGGCATGATCGCGTGGCTTGATGCCCGAGTGCGGTTGGAGCAGCGGCCGTGGCGCTCGCTGACGGGGATGTCGGTCGCAGTCCTTCTCTGCACTGCGGCTGCGGCGTTGTCCAAAGAGACCGGGGCTCTTTTGCCCCTGTTCATCATGGTGATCGAGTTCGGGCTGGTTCGTCACAGGCTTCCCGCTCCGCTGCAAGTGCCCCCACAGGCGCTTGCATGGATGGGATGGCGTCTCCTCGTCTTCGGCTTACCCATCTTGGGCATCCTCTACCTCGGTTGGCGCCACCTTGCAGACGTCGATGCCGCGTACGCGGGGTTCGGCTATGGCCCGGTTGATCGCCTGCTCACGCAGGCGGGTGTTCTCTTCGAGTATCTGCATCAGATCGTGGTGCCCAAGCGTAGCGGCCTGGGACCTTTTCACGACGATGTGCTGGTCTCATCGAACCTCTCGGGGCTGCTTCTCTCGTGCTGCTGGCTCGTATCGGGTGTCCTCGCCTGGCGACTGAGGAACGGCAAGTACAGGGCCTATTCCTTCGCGTATGCGTGGTTTCTCGTGGGCCATTTGCTGGAATCGACGATCTTCCCGCTCGAACCCTACTTCGAGCACCGCAACTACCTGCCGGCGGTGGGGGTGTGGATCGGCGTGTGCGCGCTGCTCTGGTCGGGTATAGGGACGCTGCGTCACGCGGGAACGGCAGTTCTGGCGGTCCTGCTGCTGAACAATCTCTTCGTGCTCCGCGAGACAGGCCTCGTGTGGTCGGATCCGGTGATTGCGGGGCGCATCTGGCACGAGGAGCATCCCGACTCCATGCGTGCGCTCTTGCAGTACGGGCGCTCCCTTGGGGAGCGCGGGCAGGTGGAGCGGTCGGTTCAGGTCTACGACGCCGCCAGTCCCCGGCTGCAGGCAACTGCGCACTATCAGGCCGGTCGTCTGCAA
>JBILEG010000235.1:0-5784 GCA_044352225.1 Pseudomonadales bacterium
GCGGAGTCTCGAGAATGTCCTCGGCTCGGGACGCATCGACTACCACGCTCCCGAGAGCGTAGGAGTGGTGATGCAACTCGCGGCTGCGGAGCGCTGCAAGGGCTTTGACATCGGCAGAGGCCGCGCCATTCTCGAGGCGATCGCAACGTCCACCGATTCACGCGTCATGCCCCGTGCCCGCCGTGCCGCCCATGCCGCGTTGGCCGACTACTGGATCAGCCAGAGTGAGCTCGATCCCACGATCCGGCATCTCGAGGAAGTCTGGCTCTCGAGCGGTGAAATCGCGGACATGCGAAAAATCGTTCGGGTTCTGCTGTCAGCGCGGTTGTGCGAGGTGGCGGTCGACCGTTTCAACGCCGTGTCCCTGCACGAGCCCGCCAATCCCCTCAAGCGCGTGGTGTGGCGGTATCAGCGCGATGGTATGGCACAGGACATCGCGAGTGGCTGCGGTAGTGCTGCGGCGGGGGGGAAACACTGAACGTCCTGAGTCGGTTGCCGGGCAGGGTGCTTTCGTGGGGCTGCTGGTTGCTGGTGGCGTTTCTCAGCGCCCGGGTGCTTCGCGCGATCATCATGCCCGACGCCCTTGCCTCCATCGCCGATGACAGCAGCAACTACCTCGTGATGGCCCGCTGCCTGTCGCCGTGGTCCGATCCCGGCGTGGCCGCATTGTCTGTGTGTGACCAGCAGTACTTTCCCGCGGGCTTTCCCCTGCTGCTCGGCATGACCGGTGCGGGGAGTTCGTTGCCTCTCGCGCACACGATGGTGCTGGCTGCGTTTCTGGCCAGTCTTCCCCTTCTGTGGATCCACGCCTCCCGGGTCCTGGGCTCACCGCTGCTCGCACATGCCGTGGTGATGGGCTTCGCCCTTCTTCCGGGCACCCTGCTAGGCCTGCAGGGAATCCTGAGCGAAACGTGGTACCTGTTGCTGGTATCGGTGGTGCTGTTCCTCTTTTCTCGTGACGAGGCTGCGATCCCCTCACGTCTGGATGCCGTCACCGCGGGTGGCGCTCTTGGCTTGCTTGTTTCGGTGCGATCCATAGGCATTGTCATGGTGCTTGCGTGGCTGGCGCGGGTGCTCGTGTCGCGGCTGCTGGGCGGCCATCAGCGCCAGGGCACGTGGACAGTGCTTGCGGTCGCCATTACGGTGGCCGGCGCCATCCGCCTGCTGTTTCCTCCGGCACGGACCAGCCACGATTACCG
The DNA here is from genome assembly GCA_044352225.1 of Pseudomonadales bacterium. Classification (GTDB taxonomy): domain Bacteria; phylum Pseudomonadota; class Gammaproteobacteria; order Pseudomonadales; family UBA5518; genus UBA5518. Next base: position 1,200 of record JBILEG010000235.1, read on the forward strand.
TGCGGTCTGGGGGACTCTCCTGCAGTCTGTTCAGGACCTGCCCGGATATCTCGCGGCGCAGACACTGGCGCTGGCGCAGGCCTGGGCGAGCTACATCGCACTCTACTGGACCGATGACCGGCCGGTGGTGTGGGTGGCGATGTCGGCTTTGCTCGCCGTGGCGCTCGCGGGTTTGTTGTGGCGTTTGCTGCGCAACGAGCTTGATGCCTGGTATGTCACGGCTTATCTCTGCGTGCTCGCCCTGTGGCCCTATCCGGGCCAGATGCTCAGGTTCCTGTTCCCTGTCATGCCGTTACTGATGCTTCAGGGCGCATGGCTGATCGTGGAACTGGCCCGCAACTGTCCGCGCGCAGCTATCGCAGGGCTGTTGGCACCCGCCCTGTTGCTGTCAGTGGCGCTTCCCGCGCATGCCTTTCTGCTCGGCCGGGCAGAGCTCGCCCGTGCCGGGGGCATGAACCCGGTGTACGAATGGTTGCGCAAACCCGGCGCGGAGGAGGCGAGGCGCGAACTCGGATTGCAGAACGCGATGATGGCTGATCTGGGCGGCTTGCGGAGCACGTTGCCGGCGGATGCCGTGGTGGCGTTCTACGAGCCTTCCTATGTGGCCTTGCTGGCGGGCAAACGCGCGGTCCCGCTGCCGTTTCCCGTGGACGAGGCCGCCTGGCAGTCCGCGCGCGATGCCGGTGCTACGCACGTGCTGCTCACACGCATCCACCCACGGTTGAGCAGGCCGACCATCAACGGCCTTGCCGTTGCGGTCGCAGCGCCACCGGGCGCGCAGCTCCTGCGGTGCAGCCGCGAGTCGTTACAGGGTCTGGACGCGAGTTGCCTGTACCAACTCCCGTCCCGGGCTGCTCACTGAGCGCCGCTTCCGCTCCCGGGTGCTTGCCGCGTGGTCCCGTGCTGCAGGCAGTTGCCGGCGTCCAGATTCCGCTCCAGCAGCGCCGATGTGCCGCCCAGTTCCCGTGCGCGCAACAGGATCTCGCAGCCCTCGGCCTGCCTCCCCTGCTGAAGCACGGAGATGCCCAGATCGTTCAGGACATGCCAGTGAGACGGTGCGCGTTCCTGGGCGGCCTTGAACCACTGCTCCGCCTCCGCCGGATTGCCCCGCGCAAGTTCGATTTCTCCGAGTGACATGTGGCCCTCATAACGACCGGGGAAGCGCGCGACGAGCGCTCGGGCGCGCTCTTCTGCCGCCGTGAGATCCCCGCGCGCGATCTGGATGTCGAGGAGTCGGGTTTCCGCGAAAACGTTATCCTGCGTGACATCTGCGGTGCGCTTGTACAGCACCTCTGGGCTTTCCCAGTAACCGACCTGCAGGTAGCACAAGAGCCCCCAGAAAGCGCTCGCGATGAAGACCGCGGCAAGCCCGAGGCGTCTTGCCCGGCCCTGCGCAGCAGGCAGCAGTGACACCAGCCCCAACAGAAGCCCGATCGAGGGAATGTACATGTAGCGGTCGGCGCGTGCCTGGCTGCCCACCTGCACCAGCCCGATCACAGGCAGCAGCGTCAGGACGAACCACGCGAAACCCGCGAGCAGCCCGGGGTGGCGGCGCCGCAGACAGAAGCAGAGGGACGCGGTGCCCAGCAGCGCTGCCGTTGCGGGCAGCAATTCGGTGAAGAAATCGATGCTGCCGAAGGGATAAAACACACCCAGACGCGTCGGTAGCGCGAAGTCACGGAGATAGAAACCGTAAGACACGAAGGCGTTCAGCAACCGGTCCTGCGGCCCCATCGAGACCAGCGATGAAATGGCACCGCTGCGGCCCTGGGCGACAACGGTCAGCACACAGGCGCCGAGCGTGAGGGGAATGAAGGCGATCTTTTCCCGCAACAGGGGCCACACGCGCTGCATCAGGGCAGTGCCCGTTGCGGATGCACGCCCCAGCGGCCAGACGTCGAGGATCAGCAACACCACCGGCAGCGTCACGGCCATGGGTTTGGACAACAATGCCAGCGCATACAACACGAGCACGATGACCATTCGCCAGCGTGAGGGCGCGCGCGCAAAGCGTACATAGGCCAGGAGAGCAGCGAGGTAGAACAGCGCGCAGAGCAGATCCTTGCGCTCCGCGAGCCAGGCGACCGATTCGACGTGCTGCGGGTGCACGAGGAAGAGCATGGCTGCGGCAAGAGCCGCATCCCGCCGGGCGAGCAATGCGATCACGAGTGCATAGAGCAGTACCGATACGGCCCCATGGAGCGCAACGTTGACGAGGTGATGGGCGCCGAGGTCCATGCCGAAAAGCGAGACATCCGCCATGTGCGAGAGCCACGTCAACGGGTGCCAGTTGGCGGCGTAAAAAGAACTGAATGCCCAGCGGACACCCTCGAGGCTGAGACCACGCCGCACCATGAGGTTGTCTTGGATGTAAGCGGTGTCGTCGAAATCGATGTAGCCGTAGTGTCCGGTCTGCGCATAGACCAGGAACAACGCGACGCCGAGCAGCAGCACGGCCTGCCAGTGGGCAAGCCCCCGGCCTTGTCGCGGCGGTGGTGCGGGATGTGTGATCATTGCGCGCGGGTGCCTGTTTGTGTGCGGCGCCGTATCCGTTCCCGGAGTATCCCCTTTTGTCATTGGCACCGGAAACCGTCCCGATGAAACCTGAAGAGGGCGCGTTCAGCGTCGTCATGCCGGCACGCAACGAGGCGCCGGTCATCGGGCAGGTTGTGTCGGAACTCGCCCGGCTGTACCCCGATGCGGAACTCCTGGTGGTCGACGACGGCTCGACTGACGACACCGCGCGTCTCGCCCGTGCGGCCGGTGCGCGCGTCATTTCCCATCCGTATTCCAAAGGCAACGGCGCCGCCATCAAGACCGGCGCCCGCGCCGCCACCCGCGCGATCGTGGTCTTCATGGACGCCGACGGGCAGCATCTTCCGGCAGAGGTGGCCGGTCTGGTCGCGCAGTTACGCGAGCGCGAATTCGACATGGTGGTGGGCGCACGCGATGCGGCCGGTCAGGCGACCGTCGGGCGCCATGCGGCCAACACCGTGTTCAACCGCTTCGCGACATGGATGGTGGGCCACAGGATCGAGGACCTCACATCGGGCTTCCGCGCCGTGCGCCGCGACCTTTTCAACGAATTCCTCTACCTTCTGCCGAACGGATTTTCCTATCCGACGACGAGCACCATGGCTTTTTTCCGGTCTGGTTACTCCGTGGGCTATCGGCTGGTGACGGTGATGCCGCGCCGGGGGAAATCCCACATCAGCTCCTTGCGCGACGGGTTGAAGTTCCTGCTGATCATCTTCCGGGTGGGGACGTTGTATTCGCCTCTGAGAGTGTATTTCCCGGTGTCGGGCCTGCTGTTGCTGCTGGGCCTCGGCTACTACTGCTACACCTTCTGGACGCAGGCGCGCTTCACCAACATGAGCGCCTTGCTGCTGACGGGTTCGTTGATAACCTTCCTCTTCGGGCTCATTTCCGAGCAGATCACGGCACTGATCTACAAACGCGACCACCCCTGATTTCGTCGTGGCGCGCAGTTGCTCTCACAGCATGCGCAGCCACGGGAGCGGTGCCACAAGCGAGGTTCTGGCGAACTTGCCGGAGTTCCTGAAGAAGGCCTCGAAGTGCCACGGCAACAGAAGAAGCGCATCGGGACCCATGCCCAGCACCTCTTCTTCCGGGACGATGGGTATGAGACTCCCGGGCGTGAAGCAGCCGAACTTGTCGGGGTTCACCTCACCGATCACCGGCAGCAGTTCCGGTCCGATGCCTGCGTGCTGCAGCACGACATTGCCCTTGGTCGACGCGCCGAGCCCGCAGACCTTGCGGCCCGCCACTGCGCTGCGCTCGAGAAAGCCGCGCAGTTCGTCGCGGCAGAGGTCTACGCGATCGGAAAACGCCCGGTATGGGGCGAGGGTGTGGAGTTCGCGGCTCTCCTCGATGCCGAGGATGGTGTCGACGACACCCGAGTGCCGCGCCGCCCCTACTGTCTTGCGGGCGAAGACGCAGAAGCTGCCGCCGTTGATGTCGTTGAACTCGACACGCTCGATGCTGAAGCCCGCGCGCTCCGCTATCCAGACGATCTGCCTCAACCCGTAATACTCGAGATGCTCGTGGCAGACCGTGTCATAGGCGTTCTGCGAGAGCATGGTGGGCATGTAGCTCTGCTCGAAAACCCACAGCCCGCCATCGACGAGCGAACTCGCGACTTCCCTCGCGAATTCCAGCGGCTGCTCGAGGTCGTAGAACATGCTGTATGAGCTGATGACTCTCGCGCTGCGTCCCCCGGCGTGCTCGCTGAGCAGCGCGGCGCTGAAAAAATCCGGCAGCAGGCTGACGTCCGGGCGGTAGTACTGGCGGAATTTCCCGCCGCTGGGATCGATCCCGAGCAGGTGCAATCCCGCATCCCCGGGGAAGGCGTTCAGGCTGGTGCCGTCGTTGCTGCCGATATCCACCACCATGTCGCCCGCGCGCAGCCCTTCCTGCGACAGGATCTGCTGCGCGCGTGCGTTCAGGTGACGGCTCATCGTCGCGTTCAGTCCGGACCGGTACCCGTAGCCGGCGCCATACATCTCGGCGGCGTCGTAGGTGTGCTCGAGTTGCAGCAAACCGCAGCTGTCGGCACCGTGGCATT
>JBILEG010000161.1:0-7339 GCA_044352225.1 Pseudomonadales bacterium
TGCTTCGCTGCAGTGCAATGCATGCTTCCTGCAAGGCCGAGCAGCGCGATCCCGCCCGTGGTTCGATGCGACGGTACTTCACACAGGAGCCCGTCATGCGCCGCCTCATCGCAAGGATTGCCGCTGTCTCCATGCTCATCGCCTGCGCCCATGTGCCCCTGAAAGCGTGGGCCCACGCGGGCGAGGCGATACTGCCGGTGCGTCTTGCCGTTACCGAGTGGGCCTCCGCGCTGCAGGGGCGCGACAAGGCGGCGATGGCGGCGCTGCTCAGCAAGGGTTTCCCCGGGAAAGAGCGCTACCTTGCCGGCCTGCCGCTCACGCCGATCATGCGTGTCGACCTGCGCCACGCCACGCTGAACATCAACGGCGACACGGCGAGCTTCACGCCGGTGGTGACCTTCCCGCGGGTCAACATGGAAAACCCCGAGGCCTTTTCGCTCACGCTGGAGCACGAGGAAGACGGCTGGAAGATCAGCGCCGTGGCGCCTTCCACCGACATTCCCGACGATCTCAAGATCCACAACTCCGTGCTGCAGCGCGTCACCTACGATGTGGCCGTGACGCTGAAGGATGCCGACACCCGCGAGCCTGTTCATGCCCGCGTGAGCGTGCGTGACGCTGCGGGTGACTACTGGCCTCCGCAAGGCCACGCCAAGCGCATCGCGGAGGGATGGCGCGAGGACGTGGGCGGCGATGTGCTGGTGGAGGGCAAGACCTTCGCCTACGTGAACCCCGGGTTCGTGCTCCAGTTGCCGGAAGGCCGCTACGAGATGGACGTGTCACGCGGCCCCGAGTACGAGCCGCAGCATCTGTCCTTCAGCGTGAAGGCGGGCAAGGTGCCCACGCTCGATATCGCGCTGAAGCGCTGGGTGCACATGGCCCGGCGCGGTTGGTACTCGGGTGACACGCACGTGCACTTCCTCGGGCCGCGCTCCGCGAGCCTCGAGGCCTCGGGCGAAGACCTGAACGTGATCAATGTGCTGCTTTCCTCTGGCGGGAATTATTTTTCGAATATCGCGGACTTCACCGGCGGCCCGGACACCGCCTCCGACGCCGACACCATCGTCTACATCACCGAGGAAACGCGGCACGATTTCCTGGGCCACACAGTGCTGCTGAACCTGAAGGACCTGATCTATCCCTTCGGTTGGGGTGATCCGGATACCGGTGTGCACGGTGGCTACGACTACCCCACGATGGCCCATCAGGCTGATGCCGCGCACGCGCAGGGCGGCGTGGTGGCCTGGGCGCACATGCCCTTCCCGAACGGCGAACTGCCGATAGATGTGGCGCTGCAGAAGATCGATGCGGTGGAGACCATGGTCTTCGGCAATCCGATGCTGCAGCACCCGGCATGGAACACGCGCGGCAAGTGGACGCCACCGGCGATGTCTCCGCTCACGCTGTGGTATGCGCTGCTGAATACCGGGTTCAACCTGCCCGGCCTGGGCTCCACGGACAAGATGTGGAACTCGCAGGTCGTGGGTTCGGTGCGCAGTTACGTGAAGGTCGACGGCGAGCTCAGCTACCAGAAATGGGTGGACGGCATCAAAGCGGGCCGAACCTTCATCTCATCGAATGCCATGATCGATTTCAGCGTTGACGGGCAGCTGTCGGGCTCCACCATCAGTCGTACATCTTCCACGGAACTGCCTTTCCGTGCGGTCGTGGATTCGCGCTTCCCGGTGGAGCGTATCGAGATCCTCGTGAACGGAAAGGTAGTGGCCACGCAGGCGAACCCGGAGAAACAGAACCATCTGGTGTTCACCGGAAAGGTGAAAGCGGAGAAGAGCTCGTGGATCGCGGCGCGCGCGTTTTCGTCGCACGAGTTGCCCTACCAGTACCACCTCACTGGCACGCCCTCGATCGTGTTTGCGCATGCGAGCCCCGTGTATGTGGACATAGCCGGCAAGATGCGGCACTCGGCCGCCGACGCCGCGCTGCTCGCGGGCATTTGCGACCGTACCATCGAGTGGGCCAAAACCACGGCGCGTTACCAGAGCGAAGAGCAGCGCCGTGAGGTGATCGCGCTCTATGAGAAAGCGCGTGCGGTGTACGCGCTGCAGATGAAAGACGGCGAGTGAATGAGCGGCCGCTGCCCGGTGCGCGTGTGCGCGCACCGGACGGCTGCTGCGCTGTCATTCAGTTGCAGGCTGCAACAGCTTGCAGTCCCGGATTTCGCGCTCGCCGGTGCTGCGGTCCACCACTTCCAGTGACGGTCTACCCACGAAGAAACCCACGCCCACGCTGCCGCGCACGTAAGCCGTTTCGCCCGCTTTGACGTCGACTGTGACGGAACTGGTGGACTCGGTTTTGCCCCACAGTTCGAGCTCGCCCGGCTCCCAGCCTCCTGTTCATATGCTGGGTTCCCGGGGCGCGGTGGGGATATAGGGGCGGGCGCGGATGAGCGCCCGCCCCTTGCGGTGCATCGTCCGTTGCGGGAAGGTTGCTCTGCAGGCACGCACAACAGGAGCACCGGATATGCCCCGCGCCACGATCTGCCGTTACCCGCAGGCGGCTGCCTCCTTGGCGGCTGCCCTGCTGATGACCCTGACTGCGGTGGCCTTCGCGCAAGGAGATGTCATCCCCAAGGTCAACGGCTCCTGCCCCTCGGGCTACAGGAACGGCCCCGGAGCCTACTGCTACCAGAACTCTTACGGCGCACAACGCGACGCCATCGAAAAGGTGGGCGGCAAATGCCCCAGTGGCTACAGCAACGGCCCCGGCAGCTACTGCTACGAAAACAACACCACGCGCGAGCAGGACGTGGTGGTGAAAGTGAATGGCCGCTGCCCGTCGGGTTACAGGGACGGCCCCGGCGCGTATTGCTATCGCTGAACGATGAGTGCGGCTACGAGCCTCAGGCTGACGTGTGAAGAGGCTCACTCGCGGTGAGCGTGTGTGTCAGGCCGACACGTCCCCGTCCACATAAAACCAGCGCCCCTCCTGTCGCACGAAGCGGCTCCGTTCGTGGAGGCGGTGCGCCTTGCCCTGCACCTTGTAGCGTGCAACGAACTCCACGGTGGCGGTGTCTTGGGACGTGCTGTGCTGCTTCACGGTGAGCCCGAGCCAATGCGCTTTCTGAAGATCGAGGTGCTGTGGCCGCGTGGACGGGTGCCACGTCGATAGCAGGTATGCGCCGATCTCGAGCGCATAGGCGGAATAGCGGCTGCGCATCAGGGCTTCAGCAGTAGTGGCGGCCACGCCGTCGTGCAGGGGTTGGCAGCACTGCTTGTATGGGGTGCCGGAGTCGCAGGGGCAAGGCGATTGCCCGCCATCGTGAGATGTATCCCGTACGACAGCGGGCTTAGGCTTGCGCGTGGCAGTCATGGGTGAGTCCTTTGCCAGGTTCGGGAGGCTCGGGTTGAAGGCCGAGCCAACGCCGGCTTCACACAAGATGCTGATGTCGCTGCGACAGACAAGATGTTGGCCATGCTGAACCGAGGTGCGTTGATCATTGGTCCTTCCGGGCTCCGCATCGCTTGGACGTGAGCGGGAGTGTCGATTTTTTTTACATCTTCATAGTCTCTGCGCTCCGAGAATGAATTCAAAATTCTGATAACTAAGCAGTTTTCATCTGTGGCGCGAATAGTGCTAATGCGTTAACGCCTACAAACCTACTTCGAGAGATATACACATGAGCCGTTCGATCTTCAAACCCCTTGCCCTCGCCCTCGGCATGACGTTCGGCGCATCTGCTGGCGCCGCTACCATCACCGACACGATCTCGCAGGATGCATACGTCACCTTCTTTGGTTCGCATACCTACACTCACGACATCACCGATGATGGCTTCGTGCCCGGTTCCGCCATCTCCGGTTCGCTCCAGATCTCGATCTATGACGACGCCCGGGACAGACTCGACTTCCTCCCGGAGCTGGTCCTGGTGATCGTCGATTCGTTCGATTTCGACTCGGGCGGTCTCACGTTCGGGGCCTTCGACAATTCGCTGGGCGTCCAGGCGCTCGGTAGCCTGAACGCAGACGGCTTGCTGCAAGTCACAGTGCAGTCTTTGTGGGGAGACTTCAGGGTTGGAGAATCGATCCTGTCGGTTGAGGTCAGCGAGGTGCCCGTGCCGGGCACGCTTGGCCTCCTTGGCGCAGGCCTGGCCGCGCTGGGTCTCGCGCGTCGCAAAGCCGCCCGCTGATGGTGCTGGAGGGGCCGGCCTTTGCGGCGGGCTCCTCCCAATCTCCTTTTTCTCTTTCGCCCGGACTCATTCTCTGAGCTGTCCCTCGTCTGGATGGTGCGGGGCGACTTCTTCCAGGCCAGCGCCCCGCCTCCGCCAGATCGCCGACAGGCATTTCGGTCTCCTTGGGGGCTATGGCGCTAACGCGTGTCGTTCCCCGTTGCCTGCGCAATCCGATCGATCACGATGGCGCACAGCAGGATGGCGATGCCTGCGAGGATGCCCTGGCCGCTCGCGCCGAACTGCAGGGCCTCAAGCACCACGGAGCCCAGTCCCTGTGCGCCGATCAGCGAGGCAACCACCACCATCGACAGGCACAGCAGGATCGCCTGGTTGACGCCGGTCATGATCGTCGGCAGGGCCAGCGGCAACTCGACGCCCGTCAGCAGCTGCCAGTCGGAGGCGCCGTAGGCGCGCGCCGCCTCACGCAGGTCGGCGGGCACGCTCAGAAGGCCGAGTGCGGTGAGGCGCACCACCGGCGGCATCCCGAACACGATGGTGGCGATGATCCCCGGCGGAGTGCCCGTGCCGAAGAAGGCGATGGCCGGGATCAGGTAGACGAGGGACGGCATCGTCTGCATCAGGTCCAGCAGCGGACGCGCCACGGCGTACACGCGCGCGGACCGCGCGCACCAGATGCCGAGCGGTACGCCAAGACCGACGCAGATCATCGCCGCGGCGCCCAGCAGCGCCACCGTCTGCATCGCCAGGCTCCACAGGCCCATCAGCGCGAGGTAGCCGATCGCACCGCAGGTGAACAGCGCCACACGCCTGCCGGCGACGCGCCAGGCCACCAGCACGATCACGCCCATCACCACCGGCCACGGTGTCTCCACCAACCCTGCCTCGAGCGCATGCACGATGGCGCGAATCAGGTCGCGCACGCCGTCGAAGCCCCGGCCGCCGAGGCGGTAGAGCGTCTCGAGCGCGGCGTCGATACTGTCGGCGGCGGCCTCGAACACGGTGTTCGTGACGGGGACGTGCACCAGCCAGGCGGGCACGCTGCCGGCGGCGAACCGGTACAACGTCAGAGGCACGATCGCAACGAACAGCGCCACCGACCACAGCACGTTGCCTGTCCGCAGGCCCGCTGGAATGCTCCGGTCCGCGCGCCAGGCGACGTAGCGCTGCGCGTAGACCGCATTCGCCAGCATCCCGCCAACCAGGTGCGCGAGCACCAGAATCAGGATGCCGGTGACGACCAGCCCGCTGCCGCCGGATGCCTGCGCCTGCGCTCGCGCGAGCGCTTCCTGCGCTGCGTTGCCGAGGTTCCCCGCGATGCGCCCGAAGGTTTCGGCCGAGGCCGTGTCGCCGCCAGCCAGCGCACGCGCGGCGTCCGCCGCACGTGCTGCTGCCGCATCCTGCAGGCGCGCCGCACGCGCGATCTCCGTGGCGCCGGGATTGCCCGGCAGCGCACGCGCCAACGTGACCAGGCCGAGCAGGTCGGCAAGCAATGCGAAGCCGAAGTACGCCCACAGGCCGCGTGCGCCAGCCCACAGCGGGCCGAACAGCGCAGCCGCGGGATTGAACTGCCACACGAAGCCCCGCGCCGCGTGTATGCGTCCGAAGGCGCGCTCGTAGTAAGCGGCGCTGCGACCGACGAATGCCGCGACCGAACTGCCTGCGTCGGTGTCCGCGCCGCCATTCGTCTTCATCTGCCGTCCCTCAGGGCCCGCAACAATCGGCCCTTTCCGATGGTGCCGATCACCGCGCCTGCGTCGTCGACCACCGCGACGTCGCCGTCGTGTCCTGCCGCCACGTCGATCACGCGTTCCAGATCGTCGCCCGCGCGCACGCGCGGGGCATCCGGGGAGGGCGCGGGGCCCGTTGCCATCACGCTACCCGCGGTGAGCACGCGCAGCCGGGAGACGTTGCGCACGAAGGCGCGCACGTAGTCGTCCGCCGGCTGCGCGACGATTTCAGCGGCGGTTCCCACCTGCACGAAGCGTCCGTCCTTCATGATCGCGATGCGCGAACCGACGCGAATTGCCTCATCGAGGTCGTGGGTCACGAACAGCGTGGTCTTGCCGAGCTCGCGCGACAGCTGCAGGAACTGGTCCTGCAGTTCGCGCCGGATCAGCGGGTCGAGCGCCGAGAAGGGCTCGTCCATCAGCAGGACCTCGGGATCGGACGCAAGCGCGCGTGCGAGGCCGACCCGCTGCTGCATGCCGCCCGAGAGTTCGTGCGGAAACCGGTCCTCGTAGCCCGCGAGGCCGACCAGCGCGAGTTTCTCGGCCGATACCGCCCAGCGCCTCGACCGCGGCTCGCGGCGGATCTCCAGCGGATAGGCCACGTTGTCGCGCACCGTGCGGTGCGGGAACAGCGCCATGTGCTGGAACACCATGCCGACACGCTCGGCGCGCAGGCGGCGCAGTTCTTCCCGGTCGAGCGCGCCGATGTCCGTGCCGAGGATGCTGATCTCGCCGGCGGTGGGTTCGATCAGCCGGTTGATGTGGCGCAGCAGCGTGGATTTGCCGCTGCCCGACAGCCCCATGATGCAGAACACCTCGCCTCGGCCGATCGTGAAACTGACGTCCGCGATGCCGACCACCGCGCCGTGGCGGCTCAGCAGGTCGGCCTTGCTCGCGCCGGCGCGTGCCTCGGCGAGCGCCGCCGCAGCGTGCTCACCGAAGACCTTCCACACCCCGCGCAACTCGACGACCGGCTCGCCGGCGGGGGCGTTCACTGCAGCCATTTCACCACCCGCTCCCGGTGCGATCCGATCCACGCTCGCGCGATGGCCTCCGGATCGCGCTTCGCGATCACGACCCCGTAGGCGAAGCTGCTGAGGTCCTCGCTATCGAGATCCATGTTGCGCATGAGCGCCGCGACCAGCGGCTGCGAGCGCTCGAGGGCGCGTGCGTAGACCGGCTGCACGCTCTGCCGCGGCCAGGCCATCGCCACGCGCGAGGCGCGGGCCCAGAGGGGATCGTCCGCGGGCAGCACGACCTTCCACGCGCCCGGCGGGCCCGCCGGTTCGCTCAGCAGCCTGAGATCGGGGTGCACCACAAAGCGGTGGTGCGGCGTGTAGCAGAAGCCGACCCACGGGAGGTTGCGACGCTGCGCGATGGCGAGTTGGGTATCAGCGAGGCCCTCGTCGAGTTGCAGGAGTTCGAGCATCTCGCCGTAACCGTAGGTGGCGGCACGAATGCG
>JBILEG010000162.1:0-7329 GCA_044352225.1 Pseudomonadales bacterium
GGCGAGGAAACCGTGACCACCATCGAGGCCGGCATCAAGGCCCAGTTCCTCGACAACCGGGTGCGCCTGAACGCCGCCGTCTTCAGCGCCAAGTACGACGACATCCAGCTCTCCTTCGCGGTGCTGAACGACCCGACGAACGTGGTGCTCTACAACGCCGGCCAAGCCGACATCAAGGGTCTCGAACTCGACCTGACGACGCTGATCACCGACAGCCTCAAGCTCACGCTGGGCTACGGCTATCTTGATACCTCGGTGGATCCGGTCGACGACCCGCAAACCCCTGCTGTCGAGCAGAACAAGGTCGTGCTGCCCTCGGCACCGGAGAACTCCTTCACCGCCGACCTCGACTACACCTTCCCCTCCTTCGGCTATGGCGAGCTGACGCTGAACGTCAACTACTCCAAGGTCGATGATGCGGAGTTCGTGTCCTTCGTACGCCGCGGATACAACATTCCCGGTTACGACCTCTGGAACGCGCGCCTCACGCTTGGTGAGCTGTGCCTCGGTGATGGACGCGTATCGATGGCCGTGTGGGGCAAGAACCTGGCGGATGAGGAATACCTCCTCGACGGTATCGAAGGCTTCCCTTGGTCCCCGATGGTGGCCCCCTACGGCGAAGGCCGCACCTGGGGCGTGGACTTCAGCTACGAGTACTGATTCCTCAGGCCACCCGGTTGGCTGACTGGCCGCCACGGAAGGCGGCAATGACCTCCACCATCTGATCCACGAGACGTTGGCGGGCCGCACGGCCCGCCCACGCCACGTGTGGTGTCACCAACAAACTGTCCAATCTCGCCGCTGCACGCAACAGGGCTGAGTCTGCCAGCGGCGGCTCGGTCTCGAGCGTATCGAGTGCGGCGCCTCCCAGATGGCCGCTCTCCAGTGCATCGATCAGCGCAGCCTCATCGACCAAGCCGCCCCGCGCGGTGTTGACCAGCAACGCACCCCGCGGCATCAGCCCGAGCTCACGCGCTCCTATCAGCCCGCGCGTCTGCGGTGTGAGCGGACAATGCAGGCTGATAACCGGGCAGCTCGCGAGTGCCTCGTCGAGCGGCAGCCGTGGCCACGGCACGGGGGAATGCTCGCGCCCGGGGAGCGCGGCGGTGACCACCTCCATGCCCAGAGCCTCGCAGCGTCTGGCCACTGCGCTACCCAACTCCCCGCAGCCGATCACGCCCAGACGCCGCCCGGACAGCTCCAGGATCTGCGGGCCGTGCAGGCAGAAGAAAGGGCTGCGGCTCCAGTTTCCGTCCAGCACAGCGGAGCGGTAAGGCAGCAGTCCGCGGGCGAGCGCCAGGATCAGGAGGAGCGTGTGCTCTGCCACCGAATCGACGGCATAGCCGCGCACATTGCACACCTGTACGCCGTTCTCGCGGGCAGCGTCGAGGTCGATATTGTTGGTGCCGGTCGCCATCACGACCACCAGGCGCAGCGCGCCCGCCGCCGCGAACGCCGCACGGTCCAGCACCACCTTGTTGCTGAGCACCACTTGCGCATCCCTGATGCGGCTCTGTACCTCTGACGAGGCGGTAGAGCCGTACATGCTCCACTCGGGCAGCGCCGCCTGCAGGCGCGAGAGATCGAGATCTCCCGGGTGCAGGCTGTCCAGATCCAGTACCACTCCCCGCATCATGGCCTCCGGTAAGTCATGGCTGATCCCAAGCTTGACCCATATCATGGTGCCCGCACCTCAGGCTGCGGAAAATTCGCCGCGCACGCCGGCCGTCGGGCCACTCATCCGGGGACACACCATGAGCGAACACGTCAGCACCGAGCATCCGGTCTACAACTACGCCGTGGTACGGCAGTTCACGATCATGACGGTGGTCTGGGGCATCGTGGGCATGCTGGTAGGCGTACTGATCGCCGCGCAGCTGGCTTTCCCGGCACTGAATGTCAGCATCGGCGAACTGCACCTGCACTTCGGTCGCCTGCGTCCGCTGCACACCAACGCCGTGATCTTTGCCTTTGGCGGCTGTGCACTCTTTGCCTCCTCGCTATACGTGGTGCAGAGGACCTGCCAGACGCGGCTCCTGTCCGACAGTCTCGCCTCTTTGGTCTTCTGGGGCTGGCAGCTGGTGATCCTGCTCGCGGCCGTCTCCCTGCCCATGGGCTACACCAGCGGCAAGGAGTACGCCGAACTCGAGTGGCCCATCGACATCCTGATCGCGGTGGTCTGGGTGGCTTACGCGGTGCTCTTCTTCGGCACGATCATGAAGCGCCGCACCTCGCACATCTACGTGGCGAACTGGTTTTTCGGGGCCTTCATCATCACGGTGGCGGTGCTGCACATCGTGAACAGCCTGGCGCTGCCGGTATCCGCCACCAAGTCCTACTCGATTTACGCGGGCGCCATCGACGCCATGGTGCAGTGGTGGTACGGCCACAACGCGGTCGGGTTCTTCCTCACTGCCGGCTTCCTGGGAATCATGTACTACTTCGTGCCCAAGCAAGCCGAACGCCCGGTCTATTCCTACCGGCTCTCGATCGTGCACTTCTGGGCACTGATCGCGGTGTACATGTGGGCGGGTCCCCACCACCTGCATTACTCGGCACTGCCCGACTGGGCGCAAAGCCTCGGGATGGTGATGTCGCTGGTGCTGCTCGCGCCGAGCTGGGGCGGGATGATCAACGGGATCATGACCCTCTCGGGTGCCTGGCACAAACTGCGCTCGGACCCGACGCTGCGCTTCCTGGTGGTCTCGCTGTCGTTCTACGGCATGTCGACCTTCGAGGGTCCGATGATGTCGATCAAGACCGTGAACGCGCTCTCCCACAACACGGACTGGACCATCGGACACGTGCACTCTGGCGCGCTTGGCTGGGTGGCGATGGTATCGATCGGGGCGATGTACCACCTGATCCCTGTGCTCTGGAACCGCCGCCAGATGTTCAGCGTTCCGGCCATCAACCTGCACTTCTGGCTGTCGACCATCGGCACCGTGCTCTACATCGCCTCGATGTGGGTGAACGGCATCATGCAGGGCCTGATGTGGCGGGCCTACAACAACGACGGCACGCTCACCTACAGCTTCGTCGAATCCGTGCAGGCCAGTTACCCGGGCTACATCGTTCGCCTGCTGGGCGGCGGGCTGTTCTTCGCCGGCATGCTGGTGATGGCCTGGAACACATGGAAAACCGTTTCGCCCGGAGCGGCACCCGAGCGAGCGCTGCAAACGCAGCCGGCCTGAGGAGCACACACGATGCGCCACGAGAAAATCGAGAAAAACATCGGCCTGATGATCGTACTGATCGTGGTCGCCATCAGCTTCGGCGGTCTTGTCGAGATCGTACCGCTGTTCTTCCAGCAGCAGACCACGCAGCCGGTCGAGGGACTCAAGCCGCTGACTGCCCTGCAACTCGAGGGCCGCGACATCTACATCCGCGAGGGCTGCAACGTCTGCCACACGCAGATGGTGCGGCCACTGCGCGCCGAGACCGAGCGATACGGGCACTACTCGGTGGCCGGCGAGTTCGTCTACGACCACCCCTTCCTCTGGGGCTCCAAGCGCACCGGGCCCGATCTGGCGCGGGTCGGCGGGCGCTACAGCGACGACTGGCATCGCGCCCACCTCATGAACCCGCGCGACGTGGTTCCCGAATCGAATATGCCCGCCTTCGCCTGGCTCTTCGAGAACACGCTGGACGCTGAAGGCACGGCAGTAAAAATGCGTGCCCTGCGTGCGCTCGGCGTGCCCTACACCGATGGCGACATCGCGAGTGCAAGAGTGGACGTGGCGGGCAAATCAGAAGCCGAAGCGCTCATCGCCTACCTGCAGCAGCTCGGCACGCTGCTCAAGCGCGAGCGCTGAGGAGAAACCATGAGCCAGGGTGACTGGATGGGAATCGCCACGCTGCTCGCCTTCGTGGCGCTCTGCGGCATAGGCGTGTGGACCTTCAGCGCGAGCCGCAAGGCGCGCTTCGAGGAGGCGGCGCAACTGCCCTTTGCCGACGAGCCAGAGCACTCGCCACAGCGGGAGAACGACAGATGAGCAGCAACTGGAGCATTTACATCATCGTGCTCACCGCGATCATGATCGTGGGCAGCTTCCTGCTCCTGTTCGGCAACCGTACGCGTCCGGCCGACAGCGAGGCCAAGACGGGGCATGTCTACGACGGCATCGAGGAGTACGACAACCCGCTCCCGGCATGGTGGCTTTACCTCTTCGTGATCACGCTGGTGTTTGCGATCGGTTATCTGGTGGCTTATCCCGGACTGGGAAGCTTTCCCGGTTTGCTCGGCTGGAGCCAGACCGGCCAGTGGCAGGCAGAGGTGGATGTGGCCAAGGCGCGCTACGAGCCGGTCTTCGCGAAGTACCGGGACATGCCCGTCGAGCAGGTGGCGACAGACCCGGAGGCCCTGCGTATGGGGCAACGGATATTCGCCAACAATTGCGCGCAGTGTCATGGCTCCGATGCCGGCGGCGCGCGCGGCTTCCCCAATCTGCGCGACGGGGACTGGATATGGGGTGGCAGCGCCGATGCCATCCGGACCACGCTCCTGAACGGACGCCAGGGCGCCATGCCGCCGCTGGGTCAGGTCTTGGGAGAAGACGGCATCACCAACGCGGCGCACTACGCGCTGACGCTCTCGGGCGCACTGCCCGCCGGCGCCGAGAGCGCCGCTGGCGAGGCGGCCTTCAAGAGCATCTGCGCGAGCTGCCACGGCGCTGACGGCAAGGGCAACCAGATGCTCGGCGCCCCGAACCTGACGGATGACATCTGGCTGTACGGCAGCGAACTGGAAACGGTGAAGCACGGGATCCGCAATGGCCGGATGGGACAGATGCCGGCCTTTGGCGGGCAGCTGGATGCCGACAAGATCCACCTGCTCACCGCCTACGTGCTGAGCCTGTCATCGGTCAGATGAGCAAACCCGAGCGCATTCCCGTACACACCTTCGCCCCTGCGGAAGTCGGCGAACTCGACCTCTATCAGAAGCGCGAGAGGATCTACACCCGCAAGGTAGAGGGCTTCTTCCAGCGACTGCGCCTGTACACAGGCTGGCCCCTGCTGCTGGGGTATTTCTGCGTGCCGTGGCTGCAGTGGGACGGCCGTCAGGCCGTGTGGTTCGATCTTCCCGGGCGCAAGTTCCATGTCCTGGGCCTTACCTTCTGGCCACAGGATTTCCCCCTGCTCGCATGGCTGCTGATCATCGCCGCCTTCGCGCTCTTCACGGTCACCGTCCTTGCCGGCCGCGTGTGGTGCGGCTACACCTGCCCGCAAACCGTGTGGACCAGCATCTTCATGTGGGCCGAGCAGGTCACGGAAGGCACGCGCAACCAGCGCATGCGTCTGGACCAGGGCCCGTGGAACGCCAACAAGATCCTTCGCAAGAGCGCGAAGCACACGCTCTGGTTCGGCGTGGCGGGAGCCACGGGCATCACGTTCGTGGGCTATTTCTCGCCCATCCGCGAACTGGTGATCGCGCTGCCCACGGTGCAGGCGAGCCTCTGGGAAGGCTCGTGGTCGCTGTTCTTCACGCTGGCCACCTACATCAACGCCGGATGGCTGCGCGAACAGGTGTGCATGTACATGTGCCCCTATGCGCGCTTCCAGTCGGTGATGTTCGACCACGACACGCTGATCGTCTCCTATGACCCCACCCGCGGCGAGCCGCGTGGTTCGCGCAAGCACGGCGAGCAGGCGCGCGAGGGGATGGGAGACTGCGTCGACTGCCAACTCTGCGTGCAGGTCTGCCCCACCGGCATCGACATTCGCGAAGGCCTGCAGTATCAGTGCATCGGCTGCGCGCTCTGCGTCGATGCCTGCGATTCGGTAATGGACCGGATGGGCTATGCCCGAGGGCTGGTGCGCTACACCACCGAGAACGCCCTGCTCGGCAAAGCCTCGCGGGTGATGCGTCCGAGGCTGGTCGGCTACAGCGCGGCGGTACTGCTGATGCTCGGGCTCTTCACCACCGTGCTGCTCTCGCGCGTGACGGTGGGCATCGAGGCGATACGCGAGCGCGGGCAACTCTATCGCGAGTCTGCCGATGGCAGCATCGAGAACGTCTACACGCTCAAACTGCGCAACATGTCGCAGGCGCCGCAGCGCGTGAGCGTGGACGTCCAGGGCATCGAGGCAGCCGAACTGCTGGGCGATACGCAATTGCTGCTCGGCCCGGGAGATGTCATGGCCTTGCCGGTGACGGTGCGTGCAGCACGCGCCTCCGTGCACGGCGGCAAGGACATCGTCTTCGCCATCGTGGCGCGGGACGATCCTGATGAGCGTGCAAGCACCGAGAGCCGCTTCCTTGCGCCGGCGGGGCCCTGAGACATGACGTCAACACCGATTGTCCCGTGGTACCGGCAACCCTGGCCGTGGTTCCTGATCGCACTGCCCGCGATGGCTGTGTGCGCGTCCTTCTACACGCTCTATCTGGCACTGAGCGCACCCGAGGCGCTGGTGCGCGACGAGTACGACCGCAACGGTCTCGAAGTGACGCGCAGGCTCGGGCAGGACGCACGTGCGCGTGAACTGGGCCTTGAAGCACACATCGGTTTCAGTGCCTCGGGCACCGTCTATGTCGAACTCTCCCCGCTCACGCCAACACCCGCTGGCGTGCGCCTGCAGCTGATCCACCCGACCGCGCAGTCACAAGACCAGGTGATCGATCTGCGACTCGCACCCGACGGCCGTTACCGCGCCGCCCTGGCGCGTCCCGAGGGCAAACGCTACCTCCAACTCGAGGCAGGCGGGCCTGCCAGCGAGTGGCGCTTGCGCGGCGTCCTCGATGCCGGAGACGCGGCCCGCGCGCGGTTGCTGCCGGGCGGCGATTGAGCATGGAGACGAGCGCATGCTTCCACTGCAGTCTGCCGGTGGAGGCGGGCACCGATATCAGCGTCGTCATTGATGGCCATGAAAGGCCGATGTGCTGCAGCGGGTGCGCTGCCGTCGCGACGCTGATCGCTGAAGCCGGCCTGTCGGGTTACTACCGTCACCGCGACACGCCCTTGCCCACGCCTGCCGACCCGGGCGCGGGTGCCTCCGACTACGCCCTCTTCGATCTTCCCGACGCCAATGCGGACTTCGTGGCCCGGGAAGCCGACGGCATCTGCCGGGCCGAACTCGCCATTGACGGCATCCACTGCAGCGCCTGCACCTGGCTGCTGGAAACCGCCATCGGCAGGCTGCCCGGCGTGCAGCGCATCGACGTCAATCTTGCCGAGCGCAGGGCAACGGTACGCTGGCAAATCCCGGCGCTGCCGCTGAGCGCCGTGATGGCCCGGATCCGCGCGCTAGGCTACCGTCCGCGGCCCTGGATAGCATCGGCGCACGGCGCGCGCCTCCGGGCCGAGGGACGCGCGCTACTGCGGCGCATGG
>JBILEG010000163.1:0-7318 GCA_044352225.1 Pseudomonadales bacterium
TTGCCCTTGATGGCGCGGCCCACGAATTCCTCCGAGCGCCCCATGTCGTAGACGTCGGCGGTATCGATGAACGTGATGCCCAGATCGAGCGCGCGATCGATCACCGCGCGCGAGGCGGCCTCGTCGTGCAGCCAGCCGAAGTAATGCGTGCCGAGCCCGATGGCCGAGACCTTGAGGCCCGAACGGCCGAGATTGCGATAGTCCATGGTATTCCCCCGGTGCGGCCTCAGCCGTGCTGCTCGAACGCCTGGTAGATGACGGCCCCTTCGGTCTCGCGCGGCACCGGCCAGCCCGCGAGGTGGCACACGGTGGGCACCATGTCGATGCACCAGACGTTGCGCTCGATCTGCGCGCCCTTGCGGATGCCGGGCCCGCTGAAGGCCATCAGCCCGCGCAGCGATCCGCCCTGGTAATCCGCGGTGGGCAGGAAAGGCCCGTGCTGCGAGCCGTGATCGTGCTTCAGCGCATACACCACATCGCCCGCCTGCTCGCCGTAGATGTTCATGAAGCGCGCGTCTTCCTTGCGCAGCGCGAAGAGCACGGGCTTGCGGCCCGAGACCGGGTCCACGTAATCCGTGAGCGCGGTGATGATCGCCTCCTGCGCCTGCCGGTATTCCGCGCCCTCGGCCACGATGCCATCGGGATCGCGCCCCGCAAGATTGATGTGCACCCAGCACACGGGGCGCGCCACGGCACGCGAACGCGCCGTGTCGATGCGGCCCGCAGCATCGCGCACCAAGAGACCCGCCTTCTGCAGGATCCCGTTGGTATCGATGCCCGCATGGCCCGCGGGCTTGGCGCCGTGATCGGAGATCAGCACTTGGAGCGTCTCGGTCTCGTCGATGCAGGCGATCAGATCCGCCGCCAGCCGATCGCAGGCCTCGTAGATGCCGAGTTCGATCGCCTCGTGGCGGCGGCGCTCTTCAGGGTCTTTGGCGAGCGTGGGATCGAGTACTTCCGAGAGCGAATGCCAGGAGGTATCCGGCAGGTGATAGCGCATGAAGAACAGGTCCCAGGGCTCGTTCTTCATGAGGTGGGCACAGGCATCCGCGTACCAGGCCCGCTGCATCTCGATCGCCTCGAGCAGCGTGTCGGCGCCGAACCAGCCCTGGTTGTAACCGTAGAAGCCGCCATCGGGATCGGGCAGGCCTTTGGCCGAGTGGATCCTGCGTGCCACGGGCGCAGGCGCCGACCAGCCATCGAGCGCGCAGAGCGGGCTGTGGTAGAGGCGCACGCTGCTGCCATCCGCAGAGAGGCCGAGCAGCTTCAGCGCGAAGGCACAGGGCACCATGCCGCGCTCGGTCTCCAGCGTGCGCTCCAGCACCGCGCTCCAGTCGCCCACGGCGAGCGAGGCCATCGGCTGCGCGGCGTCTGTCCCGTCGCACACCAGCGCGCGCGTGAAGCCCTCGCCCTCGTCCACCAGCAGCAACTGCCAGCAGGGGCCGATCACGGTGTAACGGCAGCCCTCGGGGCGCACCTGCAGATCCGCGGCGAGGAAACGCTTGCCTGCGGGCAGGTTGATCCAGCCTTCGGGCTCGCTGAGTTCGATGCGTACGGGTGTTTTCGATGCGGGCTGGAAATCGCTGGTGCAGAAGAGCCCCGCGTAGGCGCAATCCGCAAACAGTCCGGGTGCGGCCTCGCCCGTGCCGAGGCCCGCTTCGTCCAGACGCACGGCCTCTGGCGCTTCGCCGCTCTCGCGGTTCTCGACGGCCAGGTTGGGGTAGAACCACTGGTTGATATCGCAGCCCGAGCCGCCGATCTGAATGCCCTTGTCGACCACGGGCGGCCAGGTGGTGACGAAGTTCACGACGATGGATTTTTTGTCGGCACGCGCGATGGCGTTCCAGAGGTACTCGGCCTTCACGTCGGGGCTGTGGAAAGCCATGTGTGCGCGGTCGAGCGGCGTGCCGGGCACGCGGATGTTGTAGTCCGAAATACCGTGCGTTCCGGGCCAGGTGCCGGTGCCGATGGAGGTCCAGTTGGCCGGCGTTGCGGTGGGCAGCGGCACCATCGCGTTCGGCGCCAGCACGCCTGTATTGATCAGCCGCGCCATCGCGGGGAGTTTGCCCTCGCGGCAGTACTTCAGCAGCGCGGGCGCCACCGGGCCGTCGAGGCCGAAGATCAGGACCTTGCTGGGTTTGCTTGCCATCGTGTTGTCTCCGTCAGAGCCGTCCTGGCGGTGTCATCGGCTATGATCGCGCGCATCGCGGGACCGCTGCCGCAAGCCGGGCGAGCATAAACGATAAACCCGCGCACACGACCTCCCGCAGAAGGATGATCCATGAGCAGCAGCAACGAACTCCAGGTGGGCGCCGACCGCGTCGCGATACAGGATCTGATGGCGCGCTACGCCTACGCAGTCGATGCCAAGCGCTGGGAATTGCTGGACGAGGTCTTCCAGCCCGGCGCGGTGATCGACTTCGTCGCTAACGGCGGCATCAAGGGCACCTGGCCCACGCTGGGCGAATGGCTCGTACCTGCCATGTCGGGATTCACGGCCTGCCAGCACTATCTCTCGAACTTCGCCACCGATGTGGACGGCGATCACGCGCGTTCGCGCTTCTACGTGTTCACGCAAATGATCACGGTGGACGGCGGCGCAGATCAGATCGTGAGCGACGGCGGCTACTACAACGCCGAATTCACGCGCACCGCAGCGGGCTGGCGTGTGAGTGCGCTATCGGGCGGCATAGTGTGGTGGAGCGGCTCGGTGCCCGAGCACCTGCCGTGGTGGGGCAAGGACGGCAACCGCTTCCTGTAGGAGCAGGCCACGCCCACGCCCCTGTAGGAGCGGGCCATGCCCGCGACCTCTGTAGGAGCGGGCCATGCCCGCGACCTCTGTAGGAGCGGGCCATGCCCGCGACCTCCCGCAGCATCTGTCGCGGGCATGGCCCGCTCCTACAGGCTTCAATCCGGCGCCTGGCTGCGCGAACTCGCCTGCGAGACATGGCTGCCGGGCTTCACGCTGCGCGTGACCCAGACGTTGCCACCAATGGTCGAGCCCTTGCCGATCGTGATGCGCCCGAGGATGGTGGCGCCGGCGTAAATCACCACATCGTCTTCGACCACCGGGTGACGCGGCTGCCCCTTCTGCAACGCGCCCGTCTCGTCCTGCTCGAAGCGCTTCGCGCCCAGCGTCACGGCCTGGTAGATGCGCACGCGATCCCCGATGACGGCGGTCTCGCCGATCACCACGCCCGTGCCGTGGTCGATGAAAAAACTGTGGCCGATGCGCGCGCCGGGATGGATGTCTATGCCGGTCTCGGCATGTGCGAGCTCGGCCACGATGCGCGCGAGCAGCGGGAGATCACGCAG
Source organism: Pseudomonadales bacterium (assembly GCA_044352225.1). Taxonomy (GTDB): domain Bacteria; phylum Pseudomonadota; class Gammaproteobacteria; order Pseudomonadales; family UBA5518; genus UBA5518. The sequence continues at coordinate 3,316 of JBILEG010000163.1, forward strand.
GTAGAGCTCGTGCGCCAGCCGGTGATGGATGATGGCCACGATGCCGGGGTAGCAAAGCAGCACCTCGTCGACGCTGCGCGCAGCAGGATCACCGTGATAGGCGGCCAGGACATCGGTGTCGAGGATCGCGCGTATCGAGGGCAGCGTGGCGGCGAACTCCCGCACGACACTCACGGCGCGGGCTTCGAGCTCCTGCTCGGGGACGGGCGCCTGCCTGCTCGCATAGCGCAGTTCGAGGCGCACCTGCCCCAGCAGCGCGTTCATCGCGGAATCGAGCGTGAAGCCGACGTAGAAATCCTCGCTCTGCTGACGCAGGTCACTGGGGCCGAGGCGCATGGGGAAGAGCGCACCGCGCAGGGCCTCGACGATGCGGCCCAGCGTTTCCCGCGAGGGAAGCTCACGGCCGCCGACGTCGCGGCTGCGCTGCTGGCTCTCGCGCCATTTCTCGCGCACGGCACGCAGTTCCGCGACCACGCGGTCGAGTTCCCAGTTGGCTTGGGAAGTGGGCGGTTGTGAGGGCGTACTGCTCATGGCTCAGGGTCTCCGTAGCGGAGCGAACATTAGCACGGGGGTGTTGTCGCGGGCATGGCCCGCTCCTACGCAGTGGTGCGGTATGCGTAGGGTTCAACGGCAGTCACCCTGCCCTGCTGCTGCAAGCGCGCGAGGTGCTGCTCGATAGTACGGCGCTCAACGGCATCGATGAAGGGCAGGTTCGCGTGCGCGGGGTACACAAAACGCCGCGCGATCATCTGCTCCAGCGTCCGCGGCTCACCAAGGAAGTCGAGCATCGCTTCCTCCCGCTCCACGATCCTGGCGGCAAACCTGTCGAGCTTTTCGAGAAACACCGCGCGATCCTCGATCAGCCCCACGTGATGGAACGACACCCACGCCGTCGCATCTATGCCACGCACCCGTTCGATCGAGCGCTCGAAGTCCGACAGATCCGACCAGGCATCCCCGTAATAGGGCCCGAAGCTGCTCAACTCGATATCGCCCAGAAACAGCACGCCTTCGGGCTCGATGCGGAACACGCAGTGCCCGCGCGTGTGGCCCGGCGTGTGGAAGACGCGCACGGTGGAGCCGCCCAGATCAAAGGTGTCGCCATCGGTAAAACCCTGCGCATCCGGGCGCGGCACCTGCGCGAACTGCTCCAGCACCCAGGCGCGCGTGATGGCCGCGAGCTCGCCGCCATAGCCGTATATCTGCATCAGCCCGTCGATGCCGGAGAGGCCCAGGAGGTCCTCGTGGTGCACGTGCACCGCGGCGTCGGCAAACAACGCGATCCCCGCAGTGTGATCCTCGTGCGCGTGGCTGAGCAGCACCAGATCCGCGCGCCCTGCCAGGTCATCGCTGCGCGCCGGCAAGGAGAGCGAGGGGTCGATCACGGCGCGCGCATCCGTGCCGTCGATCCACAGCGAATTGCCCGCAGGGTATTTGCCGTTCTGCGCCCCTGTGAGCACGCGCACACGGCCTATGCGGTGGTCACCCGCGCTCATTGGCCGGCGATGCGCTGCACCACGGCCCGCAACTCGCCGAGGTCTAGAGGTTTGGGCAGGTAGTCGGTCATACCGGCCGCGATGCAGACCTCGCGATCCCCCGAGAGCGCATTGGCCGTCAGCGCCACCACAGGCGTGCGCAGACCCTTGCCGCGCAGGATGCGTGTGGTTTCGAGGCCGTCCAGGCCCGGCATCTGCACGTCCATGAACACGGCGTCGTAGGTTTCTCGCGCGAGCCGCTCGATGGCCTGCTCGCCGCTCTCGAGCACCTCGACCTGATGGCCCTCGCGCTGCAGCAGGCGCTGACCCACCATGCGGTTGATGGCGTTGTCATCGACCAGCAATACGCGCAGGGTGCTTTTGGGCGCGATCGCCTGCCCCTCGGCCGCGGGCGCAGGCGCCGCCACGGCTGCGGGTGCAGGGGCGGGTTCCGCGGGCACATCCAGCACGAAGACACTGCCCACGCCAGGCTCGCTCTGGGCGCTCAGCGTGCCGCCCATCAGCGCAGCGAGTTCGCGCGAGAGCGCGAGGCCCAGGCCGGAGCCCTCCTCCTGCAATTGCGCGGGCCCGACTTGCACGAAAGGCTGGAAAAGCTGCGCCAGATCCTCTGCTGCGATACCCGGCCCCGTGTCGCGCACCGCAAGACGCAAGCGTCCCTGCGACAGCACCACGCGCACCTCTACCTCGCCCCGCTGCGTGAACTTGAGCGCGTTGCCCACGAGGTTCAGCGCAATCTGCTGCAGCCGAAGCGCATCGCCCCAGAGCCACACACCCGGCGGCGCATCAAGGCTCCAGGTGCAGGCAAGGCCCCGCAGTTGCGCGCGCGCACGCAACGGGTGCATGACTTTCTGGATGGTGTCGTGCAGGTCGAAGGGCTGGCGCTCCAGCGTCATCTGGCCCGATTCGATCTTCGAGAGATCCAGCACCTGTCCGATCAGGGAGAGCAGCAACCGGGAGGCATCGCGCAGGTCGTCGAAATACTCGCGCTGCTCGGCATCGCGGGCGCTGTCACGCAGCAATTGCGTGAGGCCGGTGATGGCATTGAGCGGCGTGCGCAGCTCGTGGCTCATCTTGGAAAGAAAACGGCTTTTCACCGCGGAGGCGTGGTTGGCTTCCCGCGTGGCGGCCTCGAGGCGGGCGTTGATGCGCTCGAGTTCCTTGCGCTGCTCGCGCTGCCGTGCGTTCACTGCGTGGAGCTCGTCGAGCGTGGCGCGCTGCGTGGTGAGCGCCATGAAAAACTCGACCGAGGGATCCGTGACGGCGAAATCGTTCAGGCCGAGACCGTACTGGCGCAGTTCATCCAGGCTGAGCACCGCAGGGCTGCCCATCATCACAACACAACCAGCGTCGCCGGGCAGGAACTCCGCGCGCAGCCCCAGCCCGTTCGCACGGCAATTGATCTGGCAGAACACGGGGCCCAGCGCGCGCAATGCGGGCGCATCCAGCACGCTCAGTGTGGGGCGCACCAACTCGAAACACGCATCGAAGCTGCGCCCGACCACGTCACCGCAGACGCGCGCGAGCGCGCTGCCGATCTGCAGCACCCTCAGATCCGGCCCGATGATGGCGTGGACGGGCAGGCGCTGTGCGAGCGTCTCGGCCGAGATCATGCGGGTTCCAGTTGCACCAGGTAGTGGATCTCGACGCCGGTCTCTTCCGAGATGTGCTCCTCGGTTTTCTCGACCGCTACCTTCACGCTGAATACCGGACCAAGACCCTCGAAGAGCCCGATCACGAAAGGTGCCAGCCCGTGGCGCTGTGAGCGGTAGACCACACGCACGGACGTGGGTGAGAGCACGGTGCAGGCGAACTGCGGCGCGCGCAACTCGCGGAAGGCAAGCTGCAAGCGCGCGTGCATGGCGTCGAGTTGCTGCACGAAACTGATGTAGCTGTCACAGGCCTGGAAGAAATCGCGGTAGCCGGATTCCTGTGCGTAGGAAATCCAGTACACACCGAAGGCGCGCAGCAGCGCAGCGGGGTCTGCGTTCAGTTCCTCGACGGCAGCGCCGACCAGGCCGTACGTCACGGCATCCGGGTAGGCGTCCATGCGCACGAAATCCTCGATCTCGCAGCCGGCGCGTTCGCGGATGCGTAGCCACGTCTCTTCTCCGTGGAAATCCACGACCATCTTGTGCATGGCCTTGTTGACCATTCCGTACATGTCGTCGTCTCTCGGTAAGGGGCAGGGGTCAGGGACTACGGGTGGCGGGGCATTCTCCTGCGAAGAGGGTTTGGCGCGCCAGCGGCGGGGATGAGACAGATCAAGGGAGTTTGAGGGCGCGCGAACGGGTCGCGGGCTTGGGCCGCTCTTACGGGGGCTTGTCGCGGGCATGGCCCGCTCCTACGGGGCTTGTCGCGGGCTTGGGCCGCGCCTACGGGGGCTTGTCGCGGGCATGGCCCGCTCCTACGGGGCTTGTCGCGGGCATGGCCCGCTCCTACGGGGCTTGTCGCGGGCTTGGGCCGCGCCTACGGGGATGTCGCGGGCTTGGGCCGCGCCTACGGGGATG
>JBILEG010000164.1:0-7286 GCA_044352225.1 Pseudomonadales bacterium
CCACCACTTCACCGTCGGCGGCCACTACGCGCAGATTCATGCGGTAAAAAGGATCGAGCGAGGCCTCGTCCCAGGCCTCGCGCGGGATCTGCACATTGCGCCACTCCCGCAGCGCAATCGCCACTGCATCGCAGAGCGGCTGCTCCGCACGCTCGAGACGCCCGAGCAGCACATCCACCGTATCGGGCACCGGCACCAGCGGACGGCGGTGCTGTTTGGGCAAGGCCTTCAGCAGCGCGATCAGTTTGTCGCGCAACAGGCCCGGCACCAGCCATCCCGGCAGGTGACGCGGAAAGCGCTCCAGCAGCGCGAGTGGCAGCACCGCCGTCACACCGTCCGCGGCGTGCCCGGGCTCGTAGCGGTAGACCAGCGGCACACGCAAGCCCTCCCACTCCAGCGCATCCGGGAACTGCGCCATACCGGGCTCCGTGCCGGCGTTGCGCAGCAGCAGTTCGCGCGGCATGCAGAGCACGTCGGCATGGCGCGGGATCTCGACGCGAAGCCATTTCTCGAGCGAGGGGTGATCGCAGACCTGCGCGGGAAGCCGCTCGTCATAAAACGCGTAGAGCACGCGGTCTTCGACCATCAGGTCACGACGACGGCCACGTGCCTCCAGTTCCTCGATCTCCGCCAGCAGCGCACGGTTGTGCTGCCAGAAACGCTGCTGACTGCGGTAATCGCCCTCGACCAGCGCGCTCTGGATGAACAGCCTCCGCGCCTCGACCCGGTCGATCTTCGCGTAGTCCACTTTGCGCTCGTCCGAGACGAGCAACCCGAGCAGGCGCACGCGCTCCGTGGCCAGCACTTTGCCCGCACGCGCCGCCCAGTGCGGTTCGTGATGTTCTCGCTTGACCAGCGGATCGGCCCAGGGGAAGACCCACTCGGGTTTGATGGCCGCAGCGTGGCGGCCGTAGAGGCGCGTGGTTTCCGCGAGTTCCGCGCACACCAGCCACTTCGGCTGCTTGCGGAAAAGCGAGGAGCCCGGGTGCAGCGAGAAACGCCGCCCGCGCACGCCCTCGTAGTCGCGCTCCTCGGTGCGGGTGCCGATGTGCGTGAGCATGCCCGCGAGCACGGCACGGTGCAGCGCCTCCTCCGTTGCCTGGGTGGTGTTCTCGCGCAGGCCGAGTTCACGGCAGAGCAGGCGCAGTTGCAGGTGGATGTCGCGCCACTCGCGCATCCGCAGGTAGGAGAGGAACTCGCGCTGGCAGAGCTTGCGCCACGCACTGGCAGAAAGCGCCTGGCGCTGCTCCTCGGCGTAACGCCAGAGATTCACCATGGCCACGAAGTCCGAGGTCTCGGAGGCAAACCTGCGGTGGCTCTGGTCTGCGGCCTGTTGCTTGTCGGCGGGGCGCTCGCGTGGGTCCTGAACGCTCAGGAAGCTGGCAATCACCAGCATCTCGGACAAGGCCCCGCGCTCACCCGCCGCGAGCAGCATGCGCCCGATGCGCGGATCCACCGGCAGCCGCGCAAGCCGGCGCCCGACGCCCGTGAGCGCCTTGCCGTGGATAGCGCCCAGTTCCTCCAGGAGGCGGATGCCATCGTTCACCTGCCGCTCTTCGGGCGGCTCGAGGAAGGGGAATCGCATCACCTCGCCAAGTCCCAGCGCCTGCATTTGAAGCACAACGGAGGCGAGGTTGGTGCGCAGGATTTCAGGATCCGTGAAGGCAGGGCGTTTCGCGAAATCCTCTTCCGCGTAGAGCCGCACGCAGATGCCGTCCGAGAGCCGCCCGCAACGCCCCTTGCGCTGGTCGGCGCTCGCGCGCGAGATGGGCTCGATCGGCAGACGCTGCACCTTGGAGCGCACGCTGTAGCGGCTCAAGCGTGCAAGCCCCGGGTCGATCACGTAACGGATGCCGGGCACGGTGAGCGAGGTCTCGGCCACGTTGGTGGCCAGAACCACGCGGCGCCCGCTGCGCGCGCCCGGGCGCAGCACCTTCGCCTGCTCCGGCTGCGGCAGCCGCGAATAGAGCGGCAGGACCTCGAGGTTCGGGATCTGCGCCCGGCGCAGCGCGAGCGCCGTCTCGCGGATATCGCGCTCGCCCGCGTGGAACACCAGCACATCGCCACGCCCCGCGTGCGGCGTGCCGCGTTCGTGCTCCATCAGTTCGTGCAGCGCGGAAATGATCGCCTGCGGAATGTCCGCGTCTTCCTCGGGCGGTGGCCGGTACCAGACATCAACCGGGTATGTGCGACCAGATACCTCGATCACCGGTGCGCCGCGGAAATGCCGCGAGAAACGCTCCACGTCGATGGTGGCGGAGGTAACGATCAGCTTGAGATCCGGCCGCTCGGGCAACAGGCGCTTCAGGTAGCCGAGCAGGAAATCGATGTTGAGGCTTCTCTCGTGCGCCTCGTCGATGATGATCGTGTCGTAGCGACGCAGCTTGCGGTCACGGGGGATCTCGGCCAGCAGGATTCCGTCGGTCATCAGCTTGATGAGCGTGTCGGGCGTGGAGCGGTCCTGGAAGCGTATCTGCGCGGCAACGCGTGCATCGCCCGTGGTACCCAGTTCCTCGGCAAGGCGCGCCGCCACCGCCTGCGCCGCGATGCGCCGCGGCTGGGTATGGCCGATCATGCCGTGGATCCCGCGGCCGAGTTCGAGACAGAGCTTGGGCAATTGCGTGGTCTTGCCCGAGCCGGTGTCCCCGGCAAGGATCAGCACCTGGTGCGCGGCCAGGGCCTCGAGGATGCGTTCCCGCGCCTGCGTGACCGGGAGCTCCTCCGGGTAGCGTATCGACGGCGGCACGAGCGCACGGCGGCGCTCGAGCCGGTCTGGCCCGGAACTGTCTGCTGCGCTCATCGGGGCTCAGCTGTCGCGCAGTTCGCGGCGCAGGATCTTGCCCACGTTCGTCTTGGGCAGGCTGTCACGGAATACGAACTGCTTGGGCATCTTGTAGCCGGTGAGGTTTGCGCGGCAGTGCTCGCGCAGCGATGTTTCGGTGAGCGCGGGATCGCGGCGCACCACGAAAACCCGCACCGCCTCGCCAGCGCGCTCGTCAGGCACGCCCACCGCCGCGCACTCCAGCACGCCAGGATGTGCAGCCACCACGTCCTCGATCTCGTTGGGGTACACGTTGAAGCCCGAGACCACGATCATGTCTTTCTTGCGATCGACGATGCGCAGATAGCCCTCGGGCGTGACGAGCGCTATATCACCGGTGCGCAGCCAACCCTCGGCATCCATCACTTTCGCGGTCTCGTCGGGGCGCTGCCAGTAACCCTGCATCACCTGCGGGCCGCGCACCACGAGTTCGCCCGGCTCCGCGGCTCCGAGATCGTGCCCCGCGTCATCGAGGATGCGCACCTCGGTGGACGGCACCGCCACGCCAATGGTGCCGAGGCGGTTGGCGTTGACGGGGTTAACCGAGATGACCGGCGAGGTTTCGGTCATGCCGTAGCCCTCGACGATCTCGATGCCCGTCACCTTCCGCCAGCGCTCGGCCGCGGCCATGGTGAGCGCCATGCCACCCGACATGGTGAGTTTGAGGTCACTGAAATCGAGCGCACGGAAACCGGCGTCGTTGCAGAGCGCGACGAAGAGCGTGTTCAGCCCCGCAAAGCCGGTGGGCCGATAACGGCGGAAGGCTGCGACCACGCTCGCCAGATCGCGCGGATTGGGGACCAGCACCGTGTGGCAACCGCGCGAGATCATCCCCAGACAGGCGTTGAAGGCATAGATGTGATAGAGCGGCAGAGGCAGCAGGAGCCTCTCTGCGCCATCGCGGAATTCGTAGGTGGCAAACAGCGATGCAGACTGCTGCACATTCGCGATCACATTGCCGTGCGAGAGCATCGCGCCCTTCGACACACCCGTGGTACCGCCCGTGTATTGCAGCACCGCGAGATCGCCGGCGGCAGGCGCAGCCTCGCGGTGCGGCACCGCGGCACCCAGATCCAGAGCACGGCGCAAGGGCACGGCACCGGGGATGTGCCACGGCGGCACGAGCTTCTTGATGTACTTCGCCGCGAGATTGATCAGGCTGCGACGCGGCTGCGGGTGCAGATCGGCGAGCTCCGTCACCACCACATGACGGATGCCTGTTTTGGGGATCACGTCCTGCGCCGCAGCTGCCATGTTGGCCAGCAGCACCAGCGCCTTGGCGCCGGAATCGACGAACTGGTGCTCCATCTCGCGGGGGGTGTAGAGCGGGTTGGTGTTCACCACCACCAGCCCCGCACGGATCGCACCGAGGAACACCACCGGGTACTGGAGCAGGTTCGGCAACTGGATCGCGATGCGGTCGCCAGGTTGCAGATCCGTGTGGTGCTGCAGCCAGGAGGCAAAGGCCGCGGAGAGCCGGTCCAGCGTGTGGAAATCCATGGTGTGCCCCAGCGCACTCAGGGCCGGCAAGGGACCGAAACGCGCCACCGCATCGGCAAGCAGGGCGTTGATGCACGGGTGCGAGAGCGGGGCGAGATCCTGCGGAATACCCGCATGGCGCCGAGCCTGTTCGACGAGGGACTGGACGCTCATGGCTGCTCCGGATGCGAGGGGAATGCTGGGCCGCGGGACTCTACCCAAGATGGCTTCGCACTGGCAATCTGCGGGCCCGCATGCGCCGAAGGCCAGAACCATGTCCACGCTGGAGAGTTTCCGCTTCGAGGACATCGAGATCGGCCAGAGCCTGCGCATGAGCCGTACGGTGACGGAAGAGATGGTACGGCTCTTCGCGGCTGCCACGGGCGACGTGAACCCGATGCATCTGGATCAGAGCTTTGCCGCCGCGACGCCCTTCAAGGGCTGCATCGCACACGGCATGCTGACGGCGGGTTTCATCTCGGCGGCGATTGCGACGGGGCTGCCAGGGCCTGGCAGTGTCTACGTGGGGCAGGAACTGCGTTTCGACCGTCCCGTGCGTGCGGGCGACACGATCACGGTCGAACTCGTGGTGCAGGAAAAGATCCCTGGAAAGAACCATGTCGTGCTGAAGACCGTGGCACGGAACCAGAACAACAAGACGGTGGTGAGCGGCACCGCGACGGTGCTGCCGCCGCCCGGCAAGGCGCGAGTGGAACAGCCCGCGGAGCCGCGTTTCCTGCCCGCCTGAAAAGACTCAGGCCGCGCCAGCTTCGGGCGGCTTCTGACGGAACTGCTCGGGATCGAGGAACTGCAACTTCAAAGTGGTGATGCCCGCCTGCGGCGTGTCGACGCCGAGCATCATCACGTTCACCTGCCCGCCATCCTCAAAAAGCGCCGGGATGCTGAAGAGGATCTGGCCGGTCTGTTCGCTGGCGTAGACGGGAATGTCCATCTTGAGACGCAGGCGCTCGCCGATACGGCCGAGCAGCAATTCCACCGCACGACGGAACACAGGGAAGCCGATCTTGCCGCGGAACTCCGTGTGGTCAAGCGTGACCCGGAAGAGGACTTCGCCCTTGCCCTCGGAGCGCAGCGTGGCCAGATCAAGCGCGTTGCCGCCCTGGATACGCGCGAAGTGCCGTTTACTCTGCGCACGCGAGGCGCGGATGAACGCCGCGTGCAGCAGGTTCGCCGAGGCGGTGAGGAAACGCGGGGTGTCCATCGTGAGGCTGTTGTTGTCGCTCATCGGCTCTTGCTCGGGAGGCGGGCTGGAGGGCGCGAAGCGTAGCCCAAAGCCCCGATTCACTGCCAGCCCGGGGGCAGGATCAAAGATAGGGCGAGAACACCCAGAACGCCGCATCCCGCAGCCGTGCGGGCAGCCGCCGGCGCCGCCAGTCGGCAAGCGTGTAGATCCGTGAACGCGCCAGGCTCGCATTGAAATGCGCCGCAAGGTGCTGCCCCATGTCCTGGTCGTAGACCTCCACCGCCATCTCGAAGTTGAGCCGGAGGCTGCGCGGATCGAGGTTCGAAGAACTCGCATGGGCGTAGTAGTCGTCGACCAGAAAGAACTTCGTGTGCACGAAGGGACCCTCGAAAAACGCGACCCGCACGCCGGCTTCGAGCAAGTCGCCCAGCGCATGCGTGGCCGCCCAGTTCATGAAGGCGAAGTTGTTGGTGGCCGGCAGGATCACCGTCACCTCTACCCCCCGCAGCGCAGCCGTCTGCAACGCCACCGTGAGTTCCCGCGGCGGCAGGAAATACGGCGTCATGATCTTGATGCTGCTCCGCGCGAGCGAGATCGCGCCCACCAGCACCCACAGCAGCTTGTCGAGGTCCTCATTCGGGCCGTCGACGATCACGCGGCACTCGGCATCGCCTGCGGGCGCGGGCTGCAGCAAGGCCGACGCGGGCACGGCACCGCCCGAGAAGGCCCAGTCCGCGCGGAACACCGCATCTATCTGCGCCACCACCGGCCCCTGCACGCAGAAATGCACGTCCAGCACTTTGGGCGGGCGCCCGTCCGGGCGCGAGAGGTGCTTGCTGCGGATGTTCATGCCACCCGTGAAGGCCAGATTCCCGTCTATGACGAGGATCTTGCGGTGATTGCGCAGATTGAAGCCCAGCGTGGGCGGGAAGAGCCGCAGGGGCAGGAAGCGCAGGAACTCTACGCCAGCCTCCTCGAGCGCAGCGCCCACGCGCGGGAGCCCGTAGAGCTCCCCGAGGGCATCGAGCATCACCCGCACTTCCACGCCGCGCGCATGCGCATCGCCCAACGCCTGCACGAACTCCGCGCCCACGCCGCGCGCATCGAAGATGTAGCTCGCAAGGTGCACGAAACGCCGCGCGCCGCGAATCGCCTCGAGCATGGCGGGATAGGCCTCGTCGCCGTTCAGCAGCGGCCCGACTGCATTACCGGCAAGCAGCGGATTGCCGCTGGTCGCGCGTCCCAGGTAGGCGAGGTTGCGGTACTCGGGCGCGATCAGGTGCTCGGCATCCGCGCTTTCCATCGCCAGACGCTCGCCTGCCATCGCGGAATCCGAGGGGCTGTGAAGCCGCTTCGCGCGCGTGCGGATGCGGTTCTTGCCGAAAGCGAGATAAAGCAAGAGGCCCGCGATCGGCAGGAACACGCAGATCGCCACCCAGGCCGCGGCACTGCGCGGATCCCTGCTGTTCAGCAGCGCATGTGCCGCGCCGTACAGACTGCCAGCCAGGCTCAGGCCCGTGACGACGAGATAGAACAGCGTGTCTGCTGACATGGGCATCGGCGTGACGATTGCGTTGCTAGAATCCCGCCATGAGCACCCAGCCCCCGCAACCCCACTCGGCCGAATCAGGCGCACTGCGCGGGGGCTACGAGCCCGAGTGGCTCGATGACGGCACACCGTACTCGCCGGAACACGGTGACGTCTACTACACACGCGGCGAGGGGCTCGCCGAGTCTGCTTATGTCTTCCTGGGGCAGAACGCACTTGCCGAGCGCTGGGCC
>JBILEG010000199.1:0-6484 GCA_044352225.1 Pseudomonadales bacterium
CCGCCCGGGTTCTTCGCGAGGTACTGCTGGTGGTACTCCTCGGCGTAGAAAAAGACACCCGCTTCGCGGATCTCGGTGGTGATGGCGCCGTAGCCTGCGGCATCGAGCCCCTGCTGGAAGGCTCGCCGGCTCGCCTCGACCAGCGCACGCTGGCGCTCGCCGTGCGTGTAGATCCCCGAGCGGTACTGCGTGCCCACATCGTTGCCCTGACGCATGCCCTGCGTGGGGTCGTGGCTCTCCCAGAACACTTTGAGCAGGGTTTCGTAAGAGGTGAGCGTGGGATCGAAGACCACCAGCACCGCCTCGGTGTGGCCGGTCATGCCGCTGCAGACCTCGCGGTAGGTGGGGTTCGGCGTGATGCCGGCCACATAGCCCACGGCCGTGGAAAACACCCCGGGCTGTTGCCAGAAACGCCGCTCAGCGCCCCAGAAACAGCCCATCGCGAACTCGGCGACCTCGAGCCCTGCAGGAAAGGGGCCCGTGAGCGGATTCCCGCTGACGACGTGGCGCGCGGGCACGGGCATGGCTTCGGCTCGGCCAGGAAGGGCCTGCGCGGCAGTAGGGAGTGGAAGGGGGTTACGTCCGAACATGGTGTCTTTACGCCGATGGCAGGGGTTGCGGTTCAGGAAGCCAAAGCTGGCCTATACTGCGGCGTCTAGCCTATCACCATGACCCACGGATCCGGAGAGCCGGCGAGTGTCCGTTTACCGATTCAGCGAGAATCCCGGTACCCGCGAGATACTCTGCCACGTTCACGCGGCGCAGACCGCGGACCTGAACGCGTTTCGGTTGCGGCAGGCCTGGGACGCATCCGAGTTTGGCGCCTGCCATCTCCACCCCGAGAACATCGACCCGGCCCTGAGTGCGGCAATGGACGCCCTGCTCAAGCCCGGCGCACGCACAGCGGAAGGCGAAGAGCCCCCGCCCCTGTACAGCTTCGTGGCGGGAGTTCGGCGGGATGCCCACTGCAGCATCAAGGTCTCGGACGACCGCATGCATGCCGATGCCGAGGCGATGCCCGCCGAGGGTGGTGAACCGCTAGGTTGGCCGCAGGTCTGTGGGGCACTGGAGGATGCCGGAGTGCTCTATGGCGTGGACGAGACCGGGATCTGCAGCCTGATCGCCGATTGTGGCCGTGGCACGCCGGGCATTGTGGTGCGCCGCATGATCGCCCGTGGCCTGAAACCGGGCAAACCGCTGCCGAGCCGCTTCGAGAATCTTGTGACGCCTTTCCAGGACCGCGTGCTGCGACCAGTGGAGCGCGAAGACGGTTCGGTGGATTTCCACGAACTCGGAGAGATCGAGAGCGTGCATGAGGGTGATGCACTGGTGCGCCGCCACCCGTCGCGCCCCGGCCGTCCCGGGTTCGATGTGTTCGGCGAGCAATTGATGCTCGACCTGCCAGAGGAGACCCCTTTCGCCGTGGGCGAGGGTGCACTCATCGACCCGGATGATGCGGGCCTGCTACGCGCCGCGCGCGGCGGCGTCCCGCACCGGCTCGCCAATGGCATGAGTGTGAACGACGTGCTGCAGGTAATGGCCGTCGACCTGCACACGGGCAACATCGAGCTCGACGGGAGCCTGGTGGTGAAGGGCGACATCCACTCCGACATGCGCGTCTCGGTGACGGGCGATGTGGTGGTGGGCGGGTTCATCGAAGCCGCTGTGGTAAAAGCCGGCGGCGATGTCACAGCCGTGCAGGGGATCATCGGCCCGACGGTGCAGGGCTCGCTGCACAGTTGCAGCGTGAAGGGCCGCAACATCACCACGCGCTATGCGCAGAACGCGGCACTGGAGGCAGCGGAAGACATCACCGTGAGCCTGAATCTGCTGCAGTGCAACGTGCTCGCCTGCCGGCACCTCGCGGTGGGCGGCGACAACAACAGGACGTCGCGGATCAGCGGCGGCGCGATCCATGCCAGCGTCAGCGTGGCTGCGGGGATCTTCGGCACGGAGAAGGAATCCACCACCCGCATCGTGATGGACGACGCGATCCTGAAGCTGCGCCGCGAGGCAGACTCGCACTATTCCGAACGCCTCGAGATCGAGGACACCTGCGAAGGCCTCGAACACTCGCTGCAGGATCTGCGGCACAAACCGCCCTCCCCTGCCATCACGAACATGATCGAGCGGGTGGAGGCGACGATTGCGGCCTACAGGGAGCAGGTCGGAAAGTTCGACGAAGAAGAAGCCGGGAAACGACACGTGCTCGCCGAAATGACCGCCGCCTGCCGCGTCATCGCCCGCAGTCACGTCTACCCGGGCCTGGAACTGCAGTGCATGGACGCACGCCACCGTTTCAGCGTCGACAAAGGGCACGTCACCTTCGCGGTGCGCGACGGGCACTGGGTCACGCTGGAGGACTGAGCCCCCTCGCTCAGTCGAGGACGCTGCAGCCCGCGTCAGCGATACGCCGGGCCGCCTCTCCGAAGCGCGAGGCCTCGTTGCTGGAGGCGTTGCCGTCCAGCCCGCGCTTGTAGACACCCTGGCAGATCGAGGCGAGCCGGAAGAAACTCACGGCCAGACAGAAATTCCAGTCCGCGATGCCATCGATGCCCATGCGCCGGCAGTAAGCCTCGACGTAGGCTTCTTCCGAAGGAATGCCGAGCGCCAACCGATCGACCCCGCCCAGACCACGGAGCGCGGAACTGCCATGCGGCAAGCGCCACTGCATGCACTGGAACGCGAGATCCGCGGCCGGGTGACCGAGCGTCGAGAGCTCCCAATCGAGCAGCGCGACGACGCGATCCTCGGTGGGGTGGAACATCATGTTGTCGAGGCGGTAATCGCCGTGCACCAGCGATACGCGCCCGTCGTCCGGCGGCTCGTGTGCGGCAAGCCAGCTGATCAGCCGCTCCATCGACGCCATATGCTCTGTCTCGGCGGCGCGGTACTGCTTGGTCCAGCGGCTCACCTGTCGCGCGAAGTAATTCCCCGGCTGCCCGTGGTTCTGCAGACCCACCGCGTTGATGTCGACCTTGTGCAGCGCCACCAGCACGCGGTTCATCTCGTCGTAGATGCGAGCGCGCGCCGCGGCATCCATGTCGGGGAGGACGGGATCCCAGAGGATGCGGCCCTCCTTGAATTCCATCACATAGAACATGCTGCCGATCACGGCATCATCATCACAAAGGTGCAGCGCGGCCGGCACGGGCACGTCGGTGCCGGCGAGCGCGGCCATCACGCGGTACTCGCGATCCACGGCATGCGCCGATGGCAGCAATTGGCCCGACGGCTTGCGACGCAGCACGTAGCGGCCGCTGTCTGCTTCGAGCCGGAACGTGGGATTGGACTGCCCGCCGGCAAACTTCACCGCCTCGCGCAGGCCGCGAAAGCCGGCGATCCGCGCTTCGAGGTACTGCCCCAGACTCTCGATCGGCAATGTGTCAACGCTCATGCTCGGGTCTCCGTGTGTGGCTCAGCCATAGGTGATGGACGACTCACGCCCCTCGATCTCGAGGTGCGGAACCGCGTTCCAGGTGGCGAGCAGGAATTTCTCGCGGTTGATGAAAAACTGGCTCAGGGACGTGTTCCGGATCTGCAGGTTGAGGTCCACGATGTGGGGCACCGAGAGCCCGAGCCGCCCGCCGAGCAACGTGGCCATCGCGCCACCGGAGCCGATCGCGAGGATGCGCGCGCTGTTGGCTGACAGCGCCTGCAAAGCAGCAGCGGCCGCATCGACCCTTGCGCAGAACCCGTCCCAGCTCTCGGGCAAGGGGCCGGGCAAGTGATTGTCTGCCCAGGCCTGCAAGGTCAGCCGGAGAACGCGATAGTAGGCAGACTTGTCGCGGGGGTTCGCCTGCCGCGCTGTGACCATCGGGTGCTCGGGCTCGTAGCGCTCGAAGGCCGCCACCAGAGCCCTGAACTCGTACTCGTCCAGACCGGGCAAGTGCAGCGCAGGCGGCAACTGCTCCGGCGCGAGACCGTACCGAATGCCTTCCAGCGTCTGCTCATGGCGGCGCAAGGTGCCAGTGACCACTGCGTCGAAGGTGATGCCTCTGGCAAGGAAGTGCTCGCCCAGCCAACGCGACTGCTGCTCGCCGAGCGGCGAGAGACAATCGTAGTCGGCCGCGTGAAACGAGGCCTGCGCGTGACGCACGAGCAGCAGTTCGGCCAAGGCATGTCTCCGCATGGGGGAAGATCTGGAGGGGCTGGGCCCCGGCGAGCCGCGATGGTAGCCGCAGGCCGCGGGTCATTCCACCGTGCGGCCGCAGGATGCAGGCGCGAGACGGAGTGCTCCGCTTTCTAGAGTGTGGCCTCTAGGCACGGCGACTAGTCTGACCCTGCCATCCGCCGCCACACCGGCAAACACGCCACACACCCGAGGATCCGTCAATGGCCAGCACCGCCTCCACCCGCAAACGCAGCACCTCCAAAGCCCGCACGGCTTCCGCATCCGCCGGAAGCACTCGCCGCAAACCCTCCCCCCGCAAGCCTGCCAAAGGCAAGACACGCACCGACGCACCGAGCGCCCCTCCCGCGGGCAAGCTCGAAGCAGCCGCGCGCGAGATCGCACTCGCCCAGCTCGGCATCGCGGCCCATCTGGTCGAGGCCGTGGGCATCCGCGTGATCCAGGCCCGCATCGAGGCGCCGAAACAGTGGGAAGGGTTCGTGAAGCGTGGCGAGCAAGTGCGCCGCGACATCGAACGGGCGGGCGACGGCCTGCGCAGCCAGATCATCGAGCGCGTAGGCAGCTTCGACCCGCGTGAGGCGATCGACGCCCGCATCTCCCGGGCTCGCGCACTGATGGGAATCTTCGGCCGCCGCCGCGCGGCTGCCTGAACACGCAGAATCCTGTTTCCGGGATGTTTCAGGCCGCCTCCGGGCGGCCTTTTTTTCATCTTCGGAATTTCGGGTTGCAGGCGGAGGAGCCGGGGGTTTAGTGTCCGATCAGGGCGCGGCACCGCGCGTCCGCTCACATGAGGACATCGCTTTCCCAGACAGGGAATCCGCAGTACACACGCCGGAGGGGGCCGCATGACGGCCCCACGTATCCTGCGCCTCAGCGTTGGAGGGCAGCCCGTCGAGTGGTTGAGCTGGCAGGAAGCAACCTGCCTCTACGCCCGCGGCCTCGTCGCCTGGACGCTGGGCGACACGATCCGCACCGTGCTGGGCGGCACCTCCCGCATCAGCGGGCAGCGCTCCAGCATCGCGCTCCACAGCATCATCGCCTGCAACGGCCACACCAGCTGGCGCCCGCGGGCAACACCCCCTCTGACCAACCGTGCGCTGTTCAGGCGCGATCTCCACGTCTGCATGTACTGCGGAGAGGCCACGCGCGAAACCGAACTCACGCGCGATCACATCGTGCCCACATCCCGCGGGGGCCAGGACGTGTGGAACAACGTGGTCGCGGCCTGCAGGCGCTGCAACCAGCGCAAGGGCAACCGCCTGCCGGTGGAGGCGGGCATGGACATACTGGCCATCCCCTACCAGCCCAACACCGCCGAGTGGCTGGCGCTGGTCAACGGGGACCGTATTCGCGGGGACCAGATGGCCTTCCTGAAGCAGCAGTTCTCGAAGCACTCGCGCTGGAGCTGAGGCGGGAGCCTCAGTGCAGGATGCGGTGGAGCTGCGCCTGCACACCGTCGACGCGCGAGCCCAGCATCACGATCTCGCCCGTGTACCGACGCTCGCCGTCGCTGGTGAATTCAAAGGCATAAACCCGACGCAGGCGCAGCGTCCCCGTGGTATCGCGGGCGATACCCGTGCGCTGGCGGCTCACGGTCTCGTCGAGAAACTGCACACCGATGTTCCGGCAGTAATCGCGCCCGGCGCGCAGCGCGCGTTCCCGCACCTGCATGCCGTCGAAGAACATCCAGCCCGCGATCGCGAGCCCCAGCAGAAGCATCCAGTAGTCAGGCATCGGGCACCCACGAAAAGCACTCACCCACCATTTCTTCAGACACCCGCCAGAGCCGTTCCGCGGCCTCGACATCGACGGCCCACGGGCGGTATCCGCCCTCGCCCGCCACGGGATCCTCGTTCGGCACGCCGATGCTGCAATCCTCGAGATACAAACCACCATGCGAGGCGAATTGCGGTGCAGTCGCGGCCCAGACAGTCGTGGCAGCGCCCGCGCCGAGGCTCTTGAAATCGAAACCGCGATCGCTCTTGCTGCGCTCGGCGAGCAGTCGGTAATCCTCGGGGCGCAGATGGCGGCCGAGTTCGGTCTCGCGGATGGCACCGGGGTGCACGGCGTTGGCCGAGACGCCCATGGCATCCAGCCTGCGCTGCAGCGCCACCGAAAACAGGATGTTCGCCGTCTTGGCCTGCCCGTAGGCCTGCCACTTGTCGTAGGGCCGCTGCAGGTAGTCGATATCCTCGAACACCACCGGCGATAGCTTGTGACCTGCCGAACTCAGGTTCACGACTCGGGCAGGCGCACCGTCCAGCAAGGCGGGCACCAGCAGACAGGTGAGCAGGAAATGCCCCAGGTGGCAGGCCGCGAACTGCATCTCGTGCCCCTCGACGGATCGCTCGA
>JBILEG010000032.1:0-14469 GCA_044352225.1 Pseudomonadales bacterium
GCGTATCCAGATAGAGCGCCGCGGCGCTGCGCACCGAATCAAGCGAGGCAAGATCGAGGTCTAGCGCATCGATGCGCGCGTTGCCGGTGCTGGCGGCGAGTTCGGCGGCGATCGACTGCATACGCTCCGCGCCGCGTCCGGCCACGGTGAGGGCCGCACCTCGCATGGCGAGTGCACGGGCGGTTTCTCGCCCCAGACCTGCGGCAGCGCCCGTGACCAGAACGCGCATCGCCGACAGGTCCAGCCCCTCGAGCACCTCGTCGGCGGTGGTGTGGCGGCCGATCACAGATTGGTTGCCGGTGCGTCGCTGCGGCTGCCCGCAGGTGCCTGCGCCGCGATCTCGCCCTGCTTCAGGATACGCAGCGTCCGCGCGAGCGGGAGCTTGAGATCGATACGCGCGTCGAGGCGATAGCTCACCGGATCTTCCGGGTGTTGCATGATCGATCGCAGGAGGCGGATGCCGTTCATCAGGCTGGCGGAGAGCACCATCTTCATGTCCTGTTCGCCATAGGCAGGCACCACGGGCGGCTCCGCGATGGCGCCGCTCAGCACAGGAACCTCATTGAAGCCCGCGTTCAGGACGATGCCGCTGGCCTTGAGGTCGAAGCCGTTCGGGTTCATGAGTTTCAGTCCCACCTCGATGCGCTGCTCCGCACCGGAGGGCGGCAGGAAGCGGATCGACGTGATGCTGATGCGCGGCTCCTCGACGGGCCCGACAACACTCGCGCAGGCGCCGAGCAAGGCCAACACCGCGAAGACGAGCCATCTGCGCCCTGTGACTGCCATCGGCGAGGCCTCCGCGATCATTCATGGATGCCGCGAGTGTAGGTGGGCAGTACACGGCAGGCAACGCCGCTGACGGCTTTGGACAGGCGCGAATGGCATGCCCGCCCATTGCCGCACACCCGCGGCGCGGCCGATGATCCGTGCTCCAGACACGCACACCGGAGTGCTGCCATGCGTACGGAAATCTGCGAGAAACTCGGCATACAACTGCCCATCTTCGCCTTCACCCATTGCCGCGATGTCGTGGTGCAAGTGAGCAAGGCCGGCGGGCTCGGCGTGCTGGGCGCGGTGGGTTTCAGCCCGGCGCAACTGCGGGAGGAACTCGACTGGATCGACGCGCACATCGGCGGCCTGCCCTACGCCGTCGATATCGTGATTCCGCAGAAATACCAAGGCATCGGCAACACCGATCCGGCCGAACTCGAGAAGATGCTGGCCGCGATGGTGCCGGCGGAACACCACGCTTTCGCCGAAAAGCTCCTGAGCGACCACGGTGTACCCGAATGGCCGGATCGCGAGCAGCGCATGGGACTTCTCGGCTGGACCGAAGCCACGGCAACGCCGCTGCTGGACGTTGCGCTCGAACGCCCCGGCGTGAAGCTGATCGCCAACGCGCTGGGCACTCCACCCAAAGAGGTCATCGACCGCATCCACGCGAGCGGGCGTATGGTGGCGGCTCTGTGCGGGCGGGTGAAACAGGCTGTGGCGCACAAGAAAGCCGGCGTGGACATCATCATCGCGCAGGGCTCTGAAGGCGGTGGACACACGGGCGATGTGGGCTCGATCGTGCTCTGGCCGCAAATCATCGATGCCGTAGCACCCACGCCTGTGCTGGCGGCAGGCGGTATTGGCAGCGGGCGGCAGGTGGCCGCTGCAATGGCGATGGGAGCCGCGGGTGTGTGGACGGGCTCGCTGTGGCTGAGCGTGGCGGAAGCGGCCGCGGAGCCCGAAGAAAAAGAGTGCTATTTCGCGGCCACCAGCGAAGACACCGTGCGCTCGCCCTCGTGGACGGGCAAGCCCTGCAGGATGCTGCGCAACGAGTGGACGGATGCGTGGGCAAGCCCGGAAACGCCCAAACCCCTCGGCATGCCGCTGCAAGGCCTGGTCTCGGCTGATGCCATACGCCGCACGCACCGCTACATCGCAACAGCCGACACGCGCAAGGTCGCGTTCCTGCCGGTGGGTCAGGTGGTGGGCCAGATCCGTGAGGTCGAGACTAGCCGCGCCGTGGTGCAGCGCCTGATGCAGGAATACGTCGATGCGCTGGAGCGAATGAACACGCTGATGGAGCGCAGTTGAGGCGCTCTTCCCTCAGACGTTCAGAAACGCCTCGACACGATCGCGCTCGCGCATCGTGTCGGCATAACCCAGGTCCATCAGCCTCGCGCAGAAGTTGCCGTCGAACATGAGGTAGCTGGCAAAGCTGGCACCCGCGCCCTGCGGCCCCGCACCCAGCAGCCTGAACAACAGCCGCATGGAGCGGGGCTGGGCCTGCATGTAGGCCGCGGCGATCGCGTTGAAGGGCTGCGAGGGCGTGATCACCAGCGTCTCGATGTGCTGCGTGCCCGGGGCGTCATGCCCCTGTGCACCTGCGACATCGGCGAGCGAGTTGATGCGTTCGGCGAGCAGGATGTCGGCTTCCAGATTGTCGATGAACTCCCGGTTCAGCATATGACCGGCCATCTGCCCGATGGTGGGGCGGCGGCGATCGAGCATCTCGGGCGCATCGACACGGCGCGTAGAGACACCGATCACGAACAGCCGCGAGGCACCGAGCTTCAGCGCGGGGCTGATGGGGTGCAACTGGCGCAGCGCTCCGTCCCCGTAAAAGGCATCACCGATGCGCTGCGCGGGAAAAAGAATCGGTATCGCCGCTGAGGCCATCACGTGTTCGGGGCCGAGGCGCGCGGGTTCTCCTCGCCGGTAGATGCGGTCCCACGGCGCGACACCACCGCCCTCGTAGAAGGCAACCGATGTGCCGGTGGCGTAATCCATCGCCGTGATGCAAAGCGATTGCAGCGCGCCCCGTGCGAGATTCTGGCGCACGGCGTCGAAGTCCAGCCAGTTGCGGAGCATGCCGCGCAGCGGCTCGCTGTCGAGGAGCGAGCGCGGTGCTGCACGCTCGCCGCGCCGCAAGGGCGCAAGCGCGATGCGCGCCAGGCTTCCGATCACGGCGCGCCAGCGCGGGTCGTACACATCGCCCGGCGAAATGCCGCGCCACGTGCGGTAGAGCGCCTCCAGCCCCTCGCGCGGGCGGTGGGCATTGGCCGCGATGAACGCGGCATTGATCGCACCGGCCGAGGTGCCGCAGATCACATCGAAGGGCAAGGTGTCGCGGCCGTGGATCTCGATGGCAGCGCGCATCACTCCCACCTGATAGGCGGCGCGTGCACCACCGCCCGAGAGAATGAGGCCAGTGGTCATGGCGCAGACCGGCCGAGAAAGCCCTGCAGCACCTGCCATTGCGCGTCCGATACCGGAGACACCGACAAACGGCCCTGACGCAACAGCGCCAACTCCGCCAGCGCAGGCTCCTCACGCAACTGCTGCGCGGGCAGAACTGCGGGGAAACGCCCTTCATAGCGGATGTCCACCGCGTACCAGCGCGGCGCCTCGGACGAGGCCTTCGCATCGAAGAGCGGGCTGGCTGCATCGAATTGCGCGGGGTCGGGATAGGCCTCGCGCAGCAGCACCGCACTGCCGACGATTCCCGCGTCACGCACGGAGGAGTGGTAGACGAGGCAGGTGTCACCGCAACGCATGGCGCGCAGGTTGTTGCGCGCCTGGAAATTGCGGATGCCGTCCCAGCGCATCACGCCTCCTGGTACATCCCGGATGTCGTCGAGGCTGCATTCCGCAGGCTCGGTCTTCAGGATCCAGACAGACACGGGGCGCGCTGCCAGACGCTCAGGCGGGGAAGAAGCGGCTGATCGTGTCGGCCACGCAGGCGGGGCGGTCGCTGCCTTCGATCTCGACCGTGACACGCACGATCACCTGCACGGCGCCCTTCACCTCTTCCGCAGCCACGACCTCGCCACGCCCGCGGATGCGTCGACCCACCGTGACAGGCGAGGGGAATCGCACTTTGTCGACGCCGTAGTTGACGCCCATGCGCACACCATCGACGCGCATCAGGTCGGGCAGGAAGAGATTCACCAGCGCGAGCGTGAGGTAACCGTGCGCGATGCACGCGCCGAAAGGACCGTCCTTCGCGCGCTCGGGGTCTACGTGGATCCACTGATGGTCACCGGTGGCATCCGCGAACTGGTTCACGCGTGCCTGCGTGATCTCGAGCCAGTCTGTGGGGCCGAGTGCCTGGCCCTCGGTGCCGAGCAGCGCAGCAGGTGTGGCAAAGACGGTGGTCATGCGAGTGTCTCCGGAAAAAACCCGCGCGAGTGTAACCGGCACCCGCGGTGGCGGCATATGGCAGCGCTGCCTATACTCGGGCCACACCCCGTTCCGGGAGATTTCCATGTTCGAGACCGTCAGCCGACCCGTGCTGCGTCGCCTCGTTTTCCTCGCGATGGCGCTCGGCGCCAACGCCTCACTCGCGCTCAGCGTGGGCGAGATGGACGTGCGTTCGCATCTCGGAGAACCGCTGCGCGCCACGGTGCCGCTCGGCAGGCTCGGCAGTCTTTCCGCGTCGGACGTGCAGATCTCGCTCGCCAGCGAAGACGTCCATCGCTCCTACGGCATCGAGCAGGCCACGCACTCCAGCCCGCTCGTGTTCACGCTGCAGGTAGACCGCAAGGGCGAGGCGAGCGTACTGGTGAGCAGCGAGCAGCCGGTAGGCGAGCCCTACCTCGATTTCGTGCTGGAAGTGCGCTGGCCCGCAGGCCGCTCGCTCAAACACTTCGAAGTCCTCCTCGACCCGCCACCACGCTGAGCCACGAACCGTGCCGATCGCAGACGTACGCGACATCATCGAAGACATCCGGCAAGGCCGGATGGTCATCCTCATGGACGACGAGGACCGCGAGAACGAGGGCGACCTCATCATCGCGGCCGAGGCCGTCACGCCAGAGCACATCACCTTCTTCGCTTCGCACGCCTGCGGCCTGATCTGCATGCCGATCACCGTGGAGCGCGCACGCCAACTCGATCTTCCGCTGATGGTGCGCGACAACCGTTCGCAGCACGAAACCAACTTCACCGTTTCGATCGATGCCTCCGCGCTCAGCGAGCCGGGCATCACCTCGAACGGGCGCGCGGCCACCGTGCTCGCGGCCGTGGCGGCCCAGGCCAAACCGGCAGACATCGTGCAGCCTGGGCACATCTTCCCGCTCGTCGCCAAACCTGGCGGCGTACTGCGCCGCGCGGGCCACACCGAGGCCGGCTGCGATCTGGCGCGGCTTGCCGGATTCGAGCCGGCTGCGGTGATCGTCGAGATCGTGAACGAAGACGGCACCATGGCGCGCCGTCCGCAGCTCGAAGTGTTCGCTGAACGCCACGGCTTGCGCATCGGCACCATCGCCGACCTCATCGCCTACCGCGCCCTTCACGACCAGACGGTGATGCGCCGACATGACAAACACGTCTGTACGGCCTTCGGCCGCTTCCGGCTGGTCTCCTACGAAGATCTGGTCGACGGCAGCCTTCACGTCGCGATGGTGATGGGCGAGATCCGCCCCGAGAGTCCGGTACTGGTGCGCGTGCACGTGACGAACGTACTGCGCGACCTGCTCCACACGGAACGTCCGGGCATGGCGCGCGGATGGTCCGTGGCTGCGGCGCTGGAACGCATCGCGCAGGAAGGCGCGGGCGTGGTCGTGCTGGTGTCCCGCAACGAGAGCCCCGCAGAGCTCGCCACCCAGATCGAGGAATTCCCGCGCACGCCTGCTCCACGCGCCACCACCAGCGAGCAAGGGCAGCAGTTCTGGCGTGTGAACGGCACGGGCTCGCAGATCCTGAAAGACCTCGGCGTGCAGCGCATGCGTCTTCTGAGCTCGCCTGCCCGCTTCAGCGGCATCTCGGGCTACAACCTCGAGATCACCGAGTTCGTCGAGAATCCCTGATCTCAGCGGACGGTCTTGGCCACGATCTCGGAGAGCGGGCTGAAGTTGCCTTCGGAGTCGAAGGCGCTCATCGAGAAGTGATAGGTGTCGGGCGCAAGGTCTTCGACCGTGAACGCGGTGCTCATCGGATCGTTCACCGTGATGACGTCGGTCTCTCCGGTCGATTCGGCCAACATGTAGATCTCGAAACCACCGATCTCTCCGGCCGCGAGCGGCGCACCGTCCTCACGCGTGGTCGGGGTGCTCCAGTTGAGCGTGGCGCGGCGCTCGGCCAGCACCGCCAGGGCCGAGGTCTCGAACCCGGCCAGCGCGGAGTTGGCGGCGGCGACACGCTCCACCGCTGCTGTCAGGGACGCCCGCAGGTTCTCGCGTATCGCGATCTTCTGGTTCAGCAGCGTCTGGTTCACCGACTTCGCACGGCTGAGTCTGTCGATCTGGAACTGCATGAGCCGGATGTCGAATTCGATGCTCGCGCGCTCGCGCTCCGCTGCACGCAACCCGTCGACATGAGCCGCTAGCGCGGCGGGATCGGCACGGGACGCCGAGAGCAGTTGCTCTCTCAGGCTCGCCAGCGAGAGCTCCAGACTCGAGGCGCGTGCAGCAGCGCTCTGCGCACAGGCCTTGTTCGCCAGGAGCCGCGTCTGTGTCTCGGCGATCGCGGCCGCATGCGTGACGGGGTCTGCAGCCAGCCTGTCGAGGCGACGCTGCAAGCTGTCTGCGCTGCTCTGGCAACGCTCGGCACGTTCGAGTTGCCACTCGACACCGGCGATGCCCGTGCCGATGTTGGCTGCTACCGGATCAGCGTGCACGGGTACACTGGGCAGGCAGAACAGACAGACCGGCACCGCGCAGACCAGCAAGCGCACAAGGCGGGCGAAGCCCTGTGTGTAGAGGATGCCGAGTGCAGTTCCCACGCCGGGTGCTTCCGGGAGAGTGTGTTCTCGAGGATAGGCAGCGTGCGGAAAAGCGCCTGCCGGAAAAATGCCATCGTGACGAGGTGATGCCATGCGTGCTGCCGTACTCGAATCCGCCGGACAACCGCTCGTCGTGCGCGACGATGTGGACATCATCGAGCCGCGTGCGGGCGAGGTCCGCGTACGTGTCCGCTTCTGCGGTCTCTGCCATTCCGACTACAGCATCGTCTCGGGCAGCTTCCCGATGCCGGGCCCGATCATCCTCGGACACGAGGCAGCGGGCACGGTGGACTGCGTGGGCCCCGGCGTCACGCACCTCGCGCCCGGTGACCCGGTCATCCTCACACCATTGCCACCCTGCGGGAGTTGCTACTTCTGCCTGCGCAGCCAGCACAACCTCTGCGTGAACGGCATGAGCCTCGCCACGATGGCACTGCCCGATGGCGAAACGGGGCTCTCGCGAAACGGCGAGAAAATCCTGCGCGGCGTGGGCGTTGGCGCTCTCGCGGAGTACGTGGTGACGCCCGCGAGCGGTGCCATCAAGGTGGATGCAGACGTGCCGCTCGACGTGGCCTGCGTGATCGGTTGCGCGATGCAGACGGGCGTGGGCGCGGTGCTGAACACAGCGCACGTGGAAGCCGGCGCTACCGTGCTGGTGATGGGGCTGGGCGGCATCGGCCTCGCAGCGGTGCAAGGTGCGCGCCTCGCGGGCGCATCGGTGCTGATCGCCTCGGACCCACTGCCCGAACGCCGCGCGGCAGCGCTGAAGTTCGGCGCCACCCACGCAATCGATCCAGTGACGGATGACCTGCCCGGCACCGTGATGCGCCTCACCGGCGGCATCGGCGTGGACTATGCCTTCGAAGCCGCGGGCAAGGCCGCGCTTATCGAGACCGGCATCGCGCTCACGCGCTCAGGCGGCACCACTCTCTGCCTGGGCGCACCACCGCTCGAGGAGAACGTGACGATCCCGATGGTCACGATCTTCGCTTCGACCGAGAAAAAACTCTGCGGATGCCTGCTAGGAAGCTGCAACTCACCGCGCGACATCCCGCGACTCATCTCGCTGTGGCGTAACGGGCAACTCGACCTTGAAGGCATGATCACGCACCGTCGCCCGCTCGCGGAGATCAACGAAGGCTTTGCGGATCTTGCGGCGGGGCGGGGGATACGGACGGTGATAGAGATCTGAGAGCGGAGGCCTCTTCACGCCATCGGGCGATAATCCAGCGGTGCAGAAACGAAGAAGGGGACCTGCTGGTCCCCTTCTTCGTGAGTGGCGCACCCGGAGAGATTCGAACTCCCGACCCCCTAGTTCGTAGCCAGGTACTCTATCCAACTGAGCTACGGGTGCGAAGGGCCGGTACTATATTGAGCAGGTCTGGGGCCGTCAACGGTGACGCGCAACGCGAGCCCGGCCAAATTACCGCGCAGCACGATGCCCTCTCCATGGAGCCACCGCACGCATGCAATTGTCCGCCACCGCAACCGTCTGGGACCTGCCCACCCGCCTCTTCCACTGGAGCCTGCTGCCGCTGTTGATCACCGCGTGGGTGAGCGCAGAGGAAGGCTACATGGAGGTACACGAGTGGTGTGGATACGCGGTGCTGGTGCTGGTGGCCTTCCGCGTCCTGTGGGGCTTTGCGGGGAGCCAGCATTCGCGCTTCTCGAGTTTCCTCCGCGGGCCGGGCGCTGTGATCCGCTACTTCAGGGGCGGGGAATGGTCCGGGGAGGGCCACAACCCTGCGGGCGGGTGGTCGGTGGTGCTCATGCTGGCCCTGCTCCTGTCGCAAGGGCTCAGCGGGCTCTTCAACGAAGACGACATTTCCTTCAGCGGCCCGCTCGCCCATCTGGCGGGCGGGCTTTCCGGCACGGTGAGCGAGTGGCACGAACTCAATTTCAACCTGCTGCTCGCCATGGTTGGGGTGCACATCATCGCGGTGCTGCTGTATCTGCGTGGCGGCAAGAATCTCGTGCGCCCGATGATCACCGGCGGCAGCGCCGCCGGGCAGACGGTCAAAGCCAGCGCGTGGCTCGCTCTGCTCTTGCTGGCGGGATGTGCGGCGCTGCTCTGGTGGCTGCTCTCGCTGGCACCCAAGCCCGCGCCGTTCCTCTGAAGGCGGGCTGATCAGCCCTCGTCGTCTTTCTTGAAGTCGTCGTGGCAGGACTTGCAGGTCTTGCCCGTCGCGCCGAACTGCGCCTTGATCGCTTCGCGGTCACCCGTGGCTGCCACATCGCCCAGCTTGCCGGCTTCGGCCTGGAAGGCTTCCATCTTTTTCTGGAAGTCGTCCATCCTGGTCCAGATCTCGGGAAGGGATTCGCCACCTTCGGAGCCCGCGGGCCAGCCACGCATCGCATTCAGCGAAGCGATGGCTTTCAGATCCTTGCCGTATCCGGCGACGCGCGCGTCGTCCCACGGGATGTCGCCCTTCACCATCGCACCGATGGGACCGAAGTTGGCGTAGACCAGTTCCATCAGCGCCTCGCGGTAGCCGATGGCGGGGTTTTTCTCGGCAAGTGCCACGGTGGGCAACAGCGCGGCAACGGCAACGGCAACGACAACGGCACGGCGAATCATGCGGAGCACTCCTGTGGTTGGTGTCGCGGCCGAGTGTAGCCGCAGCACAGGCCCCGACCAAGCATCCGCGCCCCGCGGAACTAATGCCACGATGGACGGAAGGGGTATTGGGGAGCCGCTGATACACTTCCCCCCGCTCGGCGCCGCTGTCTGCACCCGAGCGTCCTCTTCGGACTTCCCAGATCCGCCCCGGCCCCAAGACCGCTGCCCGCAACAGGGCAGGCCGCCGGAGGCAACCTACAGGTACTCTACATGTCCTTCGCTTCGCTCGGCCTAGACGCCGAACTCGTGCGCGCCGTCACGGAACACGGCTACACCGAACCCACCCCCATCCAGGCTGCCGCCATTCCCGCCGTTCTCGCGGGGCGCGACGTCCTCGCCGGCGCGCAGACCGGCACCGGCAAGACCGCCGGCTTCGTGCTGCCTATCCTGCAGCGCCTCGGCAACACCATCAGCGAACTCGATCCGCGCGCCAAGCGCCGCGTGCGCGTTCTCGTTCTTACGCCCACGCGCGAACTCGCCGCACAGGTTGAAGAGAGCGTCCGCACCTACGGCAAATACACGCAGGTGAAGTCCACCGTGATCTTTGGCGGCGTGGGCATGCAGCCGCAGATCGAGCGCCTCGCGCAGACGCTGGACGTACTTGTAGCCACGCCGGGCCGACTGCTGGACCACGTGGGCCAGCGCACCCTCGACCTGTCGACCGTCGAGACACTGGTGCTGGACGAAGCCGACCGCATGCTCGACATGGGTTTCATCCACGACGTGAAGCGCATCCTCAAACTGCTGCCCGCGAAGCGGCAGAACCTGCTCTTCTCCGCGACCTTCGCCGACGAGATCAAATCCCTCGCCGACTCCCTGCTGCACGACCCTGCCGAGATCGAAGTGGCGCGCCGCAATGCCGCTGCAGAGATAGTCGAGCAGCGCGTCTACCTCATTCGCAAGGAAGCCAAGCGCCACCTGCTCGCACGTCTCATCAAGGAGGGCAACTGGTACCAGGTGCTCGTGTTCACGCGGACCAAGCACGGCGCCAACCGGCTGGCGGAACAACTGAGCAAGGGCGGCATCCCGGCGCTCGCGATCCACGGCAACAAGAGCCAGAGCGCGCGCACGCGGGCGCTGGCCGAATTCAAGGGCAATCAGATCCAGGTGCTGGTGGCAACAGATATCGCCGCACGCGGCATCGACATCAAGGAACTGCCGCACGTCGTCAACTTCGACCTGCCGAACGTGTCTGAAGACTACGTGCACCGCATCGGTCGCACCGGTCGTGCGGGCTCGCCGGGCGAGGCGATCTCGCTGGTCTGCCACGACGACGAATCCATGTTGCCGGGCATCGAGCGGCTGCTGAAGAAAAAACTCCCGCGCGCGACGCTGTCGGAAGAAGACCGCGCGGAACTCGAGGCCATCGTGAAAACCGCGGGCCCCGACGTGGACAACCGCCCGCCGATGCCGCCGCGCCGCGGACAGCGTCCGCAGGGCCGGCCGCAAGGCGGCAGGCCGGACGCCAGTCGCGCACGCGCTGACGGCGGGCGGGACAGCGGCCGTGCGCAGGAGCCGCGCCGGGACGGTGGCCGCCCGCAAGGTCCGGGCCGTGATGGCAATCGCCCGCAGGGCCCTGGCCGCGACGGCAACCGTCCGCAGGAAGCGCGCAGGGACGGTGGCCGCCCGCAGGAACCCAGACGTGACGGTGGCCGCGGCCCCGGTGATCAGCGCCGTGAGGGCAACCGGCCCTTCTCCGACGCCCGCCGCGACGGCAATCGCGCACCGCCGCAGGAGCGCGACGGCAACCGCGCGCCCCCGGAACGCGATGGCAACCGCATGCCCGAGCGCGATGGCAACCGCGAGCCGCAGGGCACTAGCCAGACACGCGGCGTGGGCATGCATCGCGGACTGCCCACGCGGGGCGGTTACCGCTGAGAAACGCTCAGATCCAGCGGCGTACCTTGCTGCAATACGCGGCGTAGGACGCACCGAAGAGGCGGCGCAAGGCTGCCTCTTCGGGCTCGATCTGGAAACGCGCGATGTACCCCACCCACAGGGGCATCACGAGCAGCGCAAGCGGCTGCCCCAGGAACACAGACCACGCGCCGAGCAAGACGAGCATCCCCAGATACATGGGGTTCCTGCTGCGCCGGTAGATACCGGCCACTACCAGTTGTGAAGCACGGTCAGGGTGCAGAGGGTCGACCGTGGTCTTGGCACGCCCGAAGGCCACCACGCCTGACAACATGCACGAAAAACCGAGCGCGAGCAGCACCACCGCCAACTCTGCCTGAAAAGGGAAGACGAGCCGCGCTTGCGGCACCCATCTGTCCAGCCCCCAGGCAAGCGCGGCCAGCGCGAGGGCAAGCAGCGGCGGCGGAATACGCGTTTCCATGGCAGGTTCCAGCGAGGGATGGCGCAGCCATTGTGCCCGCGCCACGGCGGCCATGCCATTGGTTACACTTCGGCGCATACACCGCATCCGGAGCAACGCCGTGGATTCCAGCGCCGCACGCCGACTGATCGATCCGCTCTGGATGGATTCCATCCTGCCCTCGCTGGTCGAGTACATCCGCATCCCGAACAAATCGCCCCACTTCGATGCGAACTGGCAACAGCACGGCTACATGGAAGACGCCGTGATGCTGGTCGAGGGCTGGTGCCGCCGCCACGCACCGCGCGGCATGGAACTCGAGGTGGTGCGACTGCCCGGCCGCACGCCGCTCATCTTCATGGAGATCCCGGGCAGCATCGACGACACCGTGCTGCTTTACGGCCACCTCGACAAACAACCCGAGATGGTCGGCTGGGAAGACGGTCTCGGGCCGTGGACGCCCGTGCTGCGCGACGGAAAGCTCTACGGCCGCGGCGGCGCCGATGACGGTTACTCCGCATTCGCTTCACTCGCCGCCATCCTCGCGCTGCAGGAGCAGGGCCTGCCGCACGCGCGCTGCGTGGTGATCATCGAAGCCTGCGAGGAATCGGGCAGCTACGATCTGCCCGCCTACATCGAACATCTGCGTGAACGCATCGGCACGCCCTCTCTGGTGGTGTGCCTCGATTCCGGCGCCGCGAACTACGAGCAGCTCTGGCTCACGGTTTCGCTGCGCGGGATGGTCCACGCGAAGCTCTCGGCCACCGTGCTGCGCGAGGGCGTGCACTCGGGTTTCTCTTCGGGCGTGGTGCCCTCGAGCTTCCGTGTGCTGCGGCAGTTGCTGACGCGGCTCGAAGACGAAACCACCGGCGCCATGCGCCTGCCCGAACTGCACGCCGAGGTACCGGCCGACCGCATCGCCGAAGTCCGCAAGATGGCCGAGGCGCTGGGTGACGAGGTGTGGACGCAGTTTCCCTTCGCGCCCGGCGTGCAGCCGATGGGCGGCGACAACATCGAGCGCATCCTCGGCCGCACCTGGCGCTCAACGCTCTCGGTCACTGGCGCTGCGGGAATGCCCCAGCTGGAATCAGCGGGCAATGTGTTGCGACCTCACACCGCGCTCGCGCTCAGCATCCGACTGCCACCCACTACGAATGCCGATATCGCTCTGGCTGCCGTGACCCGCGAACTCACGCGCGATCCGCCGAGCGGCGCGCAGATCGCGCTGGAGGCAGACGCACAGGGCGGCTGGAACGCGCCCAGCGTGGCGCCGTGGCTGGGAACCGCGCTGGAGCAGGCCTCGCAGCAGAATTTCGGTCGT
The DNA here is from genome assembly GCA_044352225.1 of Pseudomonadales bacterium. Classification (GTDB taxonomy): domain Bacteria; phylum Pseudomonadota; class Gammaproteobacteria; order Pseudomonadales; family UBA5518; genus UBA5518. The sequence goes on from JBILEG010000032.1 coordinate 12,974, forward strand.
GCGTTCATGTGCATGGGCGAAGGCGGAAGCATCCCCTTCATGGGCATGCTCGGGGCTGCCTTCCCCGAGGCGCAATTCATGATCACAGGTGTGCTGGGGCCGGGTTCCAATGCGCACGGCCCGAACGAGTTCCTGCACATCGAATTCGCGCGCAAGCTCACCGTCTGCGTCTCGCAGGTACTGGCCGCGCACGCGCAACGCCACGGCGCCTGAAACACAGCACACCGGAGACCGCAGCATGAGCGCACTTTCGCAAACGCCGCCCGCGCTGCTGGCGGACGCTGATATCGCGCACTGGGACCACGACGCAGACGTGATCGTGGTGGGATTCGGTTCTGCGGGCGCCAGCGCAGCACTCGGCGCGCGTGAAGCGGGTGCCAGCGTGCTGCTGCTCGAGCGCGCGAGCGGCCCGGGCGGCACCTCCGGAATCGCGGGCGGACATTTCTATCTCGGCGGCGGCACGCCGGTGCAGGAGGCCTGCGGCTTCGATGACACGCCCGAAGAGATGTACCGGTATCTGGAAGCGCTGACCCCGGATCCTGATCCCGAGAAACTCCGCGCTTATTGCGAGGGCAGCGTGGCGCACTTCCACTGGCTCGAGGCGCAGGGCGTGCCCTTCGATCGCAGCTACTACCCCGGCAAGGCCGCGATGCAGCCCGGGCGCGATTGCCTGATCTGGAGCGGCAACGAGAAAGTCTGGCCGTTCCGCGACATTGCGAAACCCGCGCCACGCGGCCACAAGGTGGCCTTCGACGGGCCGGACGGCGGCGGCGCTCTGGCGATGCAGCACCTCTCGCGCGCCGTATTGGATTCGGGCACGGAATGCCTCTTCGACGCCCGCGCCTGCAACCTGGTAGCCGATGCGGCGGGCCGCGTGATCGGCCTGAGTTTCGTGCAGGACGGCAAGACGGTTCACGCACGCGCCCGGGCCGGCGTGGTACTGGCCGCAGGCGGTTACATCATGAACGAGGGGATGTTCGATCAGGAACTCGCGTGGATGCCGCGTGACCTGATCAAGCACGGCACCGCGGGTGATGACGGCGCAGGCTTGCTGCTCGGCGCGTCTGCGGGCGGCGCGCCGATGGGGCTGCACCAGGCCTTCCTCACCTCACCCGTCTACCCGCCGGAGAGCATGATCAAGGGCATCATGGTGAACGCGCGCGGCGAGCGCTTCGTGGCCGAGGATTCCTATCACGGCCGCAGCGCCGGCATGCTCACGGAACAACCGGATGGCATCGCCTATCTGGTGCTGGATTCGGCAACCTTCGGCTATCCGCCTTACGCATTCTTCGAGCAGGCACTGGTCGACGGCTACGAGTCGGTGGAGGCGATGGAAGCCGGGCTGGGATTGCCGCAGGGCTCTTTGGTGAAAACGCTGGCCGACTACAACGCAGCCGCTGCACGCAGAGAGGATCCGCTGTTCCACAAGTACGCCGACTGGCTGCAGCCGCTGGATAAAGCCCCATACGCGGCCTTCGACCTGTCGGTGGGGCGGG